>NZ_NFIR01000016.1:0-80490 GCF_002159465.1 Eubacterium sp. An3 | reverse complement strand
GTCCTCGTCCCCTACGGAAAGACGGGAGTAAAGGGCTGTGATTTTGTTGTAATCATTCATGTGCATATCCTCCTGTGCGTCCATGTAGAGTTCCTTTACACTTAAGATTATGCACTCCAGCGGGCGCTGCCATACTCCATACCGTGCCGGTACTTCTTGGCGTTCTTGCTTTTGAGATACACGGCCAATCGCAGGCCAGCGCCGCAGCACAGCCCCACCAGCAGGTCCAAAGGGTGCAGGCTGGGCCACCAGCTGGCCAGCGCCACCGGCAGCGTGGAGAAGAACGAAAGCATTTTTGCCGAAGCGTCCGCACCCACGGCCATCCGCCATCCTTCACCGAAGTTGGTTGCGAACAGCCCCATCAGGATATAGGGCATATTCAGCAAAAGGAGCTTTTTGATGTCAAGTTGCTTTTTCATCTTCATCGTTCCAGCTCCTTCCGCTTGTTCCGGTCCACAACGGCGTGTTTCACCAGCTCTTTGAACTGGCTCAGCTTTGCCAGCACGGACGGACGCTCTGTTTTCTGCGCCTTTCTGACCTTCTTGCCGGTGTACTCGGTAAAGGCAGCGGTCAGGGCATCCGCATCGCGGCCTTTGAAAAAGATCAGGTACTTGGGCGGGGAGCTGCTGCGGTCCTTCTTCACCGCATAGTCAACGCCGTATTTCCGGGCGATCTTTTCAAACTCCTTGATGGAGGGGTCGGTGATCTCGATGTTGGAAACGCCCTGATTCTGGCCGATCAGCTGCTTCACCGTCTGTTTGCCGTGGGGAATCACGGGGGTATCCCGGCTTTTCTGCTTTTGCAGCTTCTTTTCCTTGCGGTGGGCAAGGTACTTGGTGATGGCGGCCTTAAACAGCCGCCCGGTAAACTTTGTTCCGCTGACTACCAGCGTCAAAGTCCTGTTTTCCACTTCCTCCTGCATAGGTCATCGCCTCCTTTCCACGGATTTTGCAGGGGTGGCGCTTGATACTAAGGCGGGACCACCAGCCGCCGCAGCAGGTATTTCATCATGGCAGGCTCCTTTCAACGCAGCTGATCGGAGCGGTCATAGTACAGATGTCCCTGGCGCACCTTGGCATGGCTGAGAATCTTGATGTGGCCCTTTTCCTGGTTCTCCAGGCTTTTCTGGTATCCGGCCTCCGTCAGAAACAGGCGGGTCCGTTCGCCTTTCCAGCCCACCGGCGAATCGTGGGTCAGCACATCGAAGATAATCATGTGCCGGGTGTCCTCGGCAAACCGCTCCAAATCCATGTACTCATGGCCGTGGTAGTTCTGCGCCCCGGCCTTGAGCCGCATTTCCTCCATCAGCTGGCCCACGGTCTTACGCTCAGGCATGGCGCGCACCTCCTTTCCCGCGTCCCTGGCCTTTCACAGTCAGGATACCGTCCAGGGTGGTAGCGGTGATCCGCAGGCGCTCAGCGGTGGCGATGTCATTCTTCACGGTCTCGTCGATGCCGTGGCCGCAGACCACCAGCACATGGGACCGGCGCAGATAGTCTCGCACCATATCCAGCCCGTCCTTGTGTTCCTGGGGAATCTCGTCCTTGAGGAAGGTGGACAAGAACAGAACCGGGCAGATGGGCGAATACCCGGCGTCGTACACCTGGCGGCAGTAGGTGGCAGCGTTCTCGGCGTTCTCATACTGGTTGTTGCTCCAGGGAGCCGTAATGTAGGCAAGAGGTCGTTTCATGGCAAAATCCTTTCTCCCGGTATTGCCGGGCAACAGAAAAGCGGCTGTTTACCAGCCGCCTGTGTTCATATCGTGATTGACTTGTACGGTGTAGTGATTGCTGATCGTGGTGGGCGCGTTGAACAGCACTGCAAGCAAATACTGTTTCATATTGCGGACCTCCGTGGTGTTTTTCTGCATACCGTCCATGACAAATCGGATATGCTCGCTATCCAGCTTCAAGAACCGGGAGCGCACGACTTCATGGGGAAAGTCGCTGCCAGCGATCCGAGTGGTTTTACGTTTGGCACAAACGGTCTCCACCATCAGCTCCACAATCTCGTCCAGGTCCTCACGGTAGGTCGAAAACTCTCTGCACAGATAGTCATACTCGATGTTCTCCAGAATCAATTCCCGATAATTTTCTATCTCTGAGACAGACATCGCATCCCTTCCTTTCCGTTCCGGCAGCTGTGCTGCCGCTGTTTCCCGGAAGGGAATGGAATCGGTACTTGCTCCATGAGTATTTTGTTTTTGAGTATTTGGTTTCTCTATATTTAATTCTGCGGGCTTTTCCGTATCCGGTTTATCCAGATACGGGTTTTCCGTATCTGGTGAAGCCGTATCTGGTACAGCCGTATCCGGCCTTGGCGTTTCTGGCTGCCTGGGCTGGGGTTTCTCATAAATCACATACTCGGTGTCGCTGATCCGGCCTTGTTGGTCCCGCAGCTGGTTCCGCACGATGTAACCGGCGGTTTCCAACTCCCGCAGCGCACTGCCGATGGCATCAACGCCCTCCTTGCAGATTTTCGCAAGTCCACGGGTAGTATAGTTCCAGTCATCAGGCAGGGATAACATCATGGAAAGAAGCCCCTTTGCCTTGAGGGATAGTTCGTGGTTCCGCAGGTGATGATTGCTCATCACGGTATAATCTTTGGTCCGTTCAATGCGAAAAACGGCCATTGACTTCACTCCTTTCTAATTTTAGGGCATGAAAAAAGCCACAATCCTTCGTGAAAAAGACTGTGGCTTTCAGCTGTTTTTGTTGTTCTGCCAGGGCCGGTAAGGACGCTTGTACTTCGGCGGATGACTGAACATCGGCTCATGCTCCGAAAACGGGAGGGTCTGCAAAACCCGGTCAATGTCGGTGGATTCCATATCATACTGGGACTGGCAACTTTCCCGGATGGCATCTTTGATGCTCTGGACAGTACACATATTCATTCCTTTCCTTTCGTAGTGATAATGAGTTTACGGGTGGCGGCGGCGCTTGTCCGGTTTGAAGTCGAGCACATGGCCCTCGATCACACGGGCATACCGCTTGATTTTGATTTCCCGACGCTTCTGGCTTACGAGGGCGGCCTGATACCCGTCCTCCGTAAGAAACAGCCGCATATCATCGCCGGGGCAGCCGTAGGAACAAGGGCGCTGAACGGAAAACTCGATCATCCAGCGGGTGCTGTCCTGAAAACGCTCTACGGCCAAGATATTGTGTCCTTTCAGCTCACGGGCTGAAATATCCCTCATAGGCGGCTCCTTTCATCGTTCCTGGTCTCTCTGGCGCTTCTTCTGCCACGCCTCCAGCAGTTTGATAATGGTTTCCTGCATCCGCTGGGGCGTATAGCTTTTGGGGAAATACTTCCGCAGGGTGTCGGAGGTGAAAGTCACTTTGTCGAGATCACTTTTCTTTTCCTCACCCATGATGACGCGCATCATATCGAGGGTCAGATGTCCCTCCTGGCTGTATTTCTTGAGTCGCTGAGCCTGGGAGAGAGAGGGGGTAGCCTGTTCGCTGTCCATCGCGTCCAGCAAATCCCGCTGTTCTTCTTTTTTGAGAAAGGACAGCTCATAAGCCGGATTGAGGGCGATTTTCTTTTCATCGACCATATCCAGCAGTTCGGGAATCAGCTCCGTCAGGCGGATATAGCGCTGCACCTGGTTCCTACTCGAACCAGCCTGCTGCGCCAACAATTCATCTGCACGCAACTTCGTCCCAAGTTGGGACGAAGTTAAGTCCCCCCGTGCGCCTTGGTGTTTCATAGCCTCCAGCTTCATCTTGTAAGCAAAGGCCCTTTCGCTGGGGAGCAGGCTTTCACGTTGTAAGTTGCTGTCCACCATGATGATAGTGGCAGCATCATCGTCCAGGTCTCGGACAATGACAGGCATGGTTTCTTTCTCGGCCAGCTCACTGGCCCGGTGCCGCCTGTGACCGGCAACCAGCTCATAGCCGCCCTCCGGGTCCGGGCGGGCGATCGCCGGAACCAGAACACCATACTGCCGAACGCTGTCGGCGGTCTCCATCATGGCCTCGTCATCCTTGACTTTGAAGGGATGCCCCTTAAATGGGTGCAGCTCAGACAGCGGAATTTCCTGTATCTTCTCCAGCTTGGCATCCTGGCGGCTTTCCTCGGTGGAAAACAAATCATCGTATGGAGCCAGCTCTACTTTTTTCGCGCTGCTTTTCAAGTTTTATCACCTCCTTGGTCAGATTCTTATAGCCCTCGGCCACCTTGCCATTAGGGTCATGGGCAAAAATGCTTTTGCCCTCGGCGCTGATCTCCTTTGCCCGGACAGAATGGGGAATCTCGGTGCCGAACACCTTGATTTTGCTGCCATAGGTCTCCCGCAGCAGGGCGGCAATCTCCTTGGCGAAGTTGGTGCGGTTGTCCACCATCGTCAGCAATATGCCGTCGATCTGGAGCTTGGGGTTGATCTGCCGCTTCACCTTGTTTACGGTCTGGAGCAGCTGTTCCAGGCCCTTGGCGGGCAGGTACTCCGCCTGAACGGGGATTATGACCCTGTTGGCGGCGGCCAGGGCGTTGACCGTGAGCATACCCAGGGATGGCTGGCAGTCAATCAGGATATGGGAATACTGTCCCTTGAGCGTGTCCAGATACTGCCGCAGGATGGTCTCTCGGCTCATGGCGTTCACCAGGGAGACCTCCATGCCGGAGAGCTGGATGTCTGCGGGCATCAGGTCAACGCCCTCCGGGTGGTGCAGGATACCCTCGCCGGGGCGCAGCGGCTCGTCCATCAGGATACGGCCCATCGCGTCGGACAGGGTAAAGGGCAGCTTGTCCGGCTGGGGGTGGCCCAGGCTGATGGTCAGGCTGCCTTGCGGGTCCCCGTCGATCAGCAGCACTTTCTTTCCGGCCTGCGCCAGCCCAATCCCCAGGTTCGCGCAGGTGGTTGTCTTGCCAACGCCGCCTTTCTGGTTGGCGATGGCGATGATTTGCGTGTTCAATGACTTCACCTCATTTCTGAATTGTTCTATGGCTTCTGGAAATAGAAAAAGCCGCCACTTCAAAAATTGAAAGTGACGGCCTTTTCTTATCCCGGAATGAAATTCCCCGGAAACGCAAAAAGCGCCCAGTAGAAAATACTGAGCGCTTGGCGATTAGATTTATTCTCTTTTGTTCAAATTAGGTCAAATTCAGACAAACCGTTTTCACGAAAAAGGTCTCTTGGAGATGTATAAATAAACATCCCCTTGGCATCCCAAAATCGCGTCTCGGTTGTCCTATTTTTTAACCCATAAGCCCTCTTTTTGGGGTGGTTGTCCACCATTTAACCCATAGAAAACGGGTTAAAAGAGGCTTCGTTCTGTCAAATTGCGTCAAACCATTTGAAAAGGAAAAACCCCGGAAACCGCGTAGTTCCGGGGTTTTTGACCACTTTTGATAAAGTTTAGCGCTTGCTGAACTGCGGAGCGCGACGGGCAGCCTTGAGGCCGTATTTCTTTCTCTCTTTCATACGTGGGTCACGAGTAAGGAATCCGGCTTTCTTTAATACCGGACGGAACTCTGGGTCTGCTTCCAGAAGAGCTCTTGCGATACCGTGACGGATTGCGCCAGCCTGTCCTGTGTAGCCGCCGCCGTGTACGTTTACTAATACGTCAAATTTATCTGCTGTGGATGTTAACTCTAATGGCTGACGTGCGATAACTTTTAATGTGTCAAATCCAAAGTAATCATCCATGTCTTTCTTATTGATTGTTACTTTTCCTGTTCCTGGCATAAGGTAAACTCTTGCAACACTGCTTTTTCTTCTACCAGTTCCGTAATATCTTGTAGTAGCCACTTACTTTTCCTCCTTAAATTAATACTTGATTTCTAACTCTTTTGGCTGCTGTGCAGCGTGTTTGTGATCTGGACCAGCATATACATAAAGCTTTCTGTACATCTGTCTTCCAAGAGGTCCTTTAGGAAGCATACCTTTTACGGCAAGTTCAAGAACTTGTTCTGGTTTCTTAGCCAGTTTCTCTTTTAATGTGGTTTCTTTCATTCCACCAACGTAATCGCTGTGATGGTAGTAGATCTTCTGGTCTAATTTCTTACCAGTTACTTTGATCTTGTCAGCGTTTACGATAATTACATAATCACCGCAGTCCATGTGTGGTGTGAAGATCGGTTTGTTTTTTCCTCTTAAAACTTTAGCAACTTCAGATGCTAAACGTCCTAATGTATGTCCTGTAGCGTCAACTACATACCAGTCTCTTGTGATGGTAGATGGGCTAGCCATAAAACTTTTCATGAGTCTGTCTCCTCCTGTTAAAATCTGAATCAATCTTGTACGGAATGTGACTTCCTGGCTGTCCGGACCCTCCATCACATTCAAATCCTGCCTGTGCAGGTCTATGAAAAAAATGCATCCCGGGGCTTTGAGACGCATTTATTCGCATATCACAGTTAGATATTATATAATATCCCGCCGGGCGTGTCAACGAATTTTTTCAGGATATTTTATCTTTTTTCGCTGTGCATCCGCCCGGCCGGCGGCATGAATTTTTATATTTTATATCGTAGTGCAATGTTATATTGTATCCGGATTGCCGGAGCACTCTCATCCGGCGTACATACTTTCTCTAATCAACGGTCCTTTTGTGAGAAAACGTTTCGGAGACTTCACCCAGCCGGTCCTGCCGTTAGTGAGCTTCACTTTAAAGCGTACCCGGGAACCATTCACATAACATTTCTCCACCCGGAATTTCTGCCCTTTGTTCACCCGGATTTTCTTTTTGGAGGAAGTGGCAGACTTGTACAGCCAGAAAGATTTTCTCGCTGTTACCTTTTTCCCGCGGCCGTATTTGTAATTTTTGTAGACTTTTACTTTTCCGTATTTCGTCACAGGAGCCAGCCGCCCATTTTTATACTGATAAGTATATTTCAAATCAATCCCTGCAAACGCCTGGGACATGGAAAAGAGTTTTACTTTCAGACGATTTCCGGACACTTTAAGAACTTCTCCGGTATTATGTGAACCATATCTAAAAAATGTCTGAAAATCCAATAACCGATTCAGCTTTCCATCGCCATAGACATATAAGGCGCACGGACCGTCTCCATTATCTCCCTGCAGATAGACGTATACGATAACCGTTCCATCCTGAAGCGTATATAGTTTGACATAATCCTCATAAAAATAATAGTCATGGGTTAAATAAATGGCCTCCTGTCCGTTGATCATAATAGAAAAATTATCGTATCCAATGGAAGTCGTCTGTCTTTTTCTGATTTGAATGGTATCATTCACCCCATCTCCGGTGATGTCATAGCTAGTATAATAGCTTCCCGTGAGATCCACTTCCTGCGGGTTTGCCGCCTGCGCGTTTCTGGCAGGCAGAAGACAGAACAAAAATGCAAGCGCCAGCATACTGCTAAAAATCCAGCTTTTTTTCATAAAGAATTCCTCCCGTTCATTTTTCTTTTGGTCAAACCGTAAGATTCTCTTTCATTTTATCATACGCCGTTTGACCAGACAATACATAGGGCAGTGATATCCCGACGCCGTGAATCTACAGATATTCAATTTTTTTCAGAAATAATCCCTTGGCCGGGGCGGTCTCCCCAGCCCGGGTTCTGTCCCGGCTTTCCAGGATTTCTTTCACATACTCCGGCGGCCAGCCATGAAGTCCGACTTTGATCAGAGTGCCGCTGATGATACGTACCATGTTATAGAGGAATCCTTCGCCTTCCACGCGGATGACGATGTCCTGCGGATGTACATTTTCAGGCTTATTTTCAGGAGCAGACATTCTGTCAGGCTGCCGTTCATCGCACAAGTCGATGCTCCCCTGTTTTCCCCTGATTTGTCCTGTTGCAGTTTCCCTCAAAGAAAGTGCTCTGTCTGAAAAACGCGCTTCCACTGTGATTCCAAGCACTGTCCGCACCGTGGTCTTCACCTGAGTCTGGGCGGCGCAGAAACTTTTGAAATCATGGGTTCCCACCAGGTACTGTCCCGCTTCATTCATGGCAGTCACATCCAGTTGATGCGGCAGCCAGTGGCTGTACAGTCTTCTGGTCGGCAGTGGAGTCCGTCCGGTCTGGATATGATATTCATAAGTTTTTCTTGTATCGCAGTATCTGGGATGGAAATCATCTGACACCTGACAGGAATCCACGATGCGGATATCCTCCGGCAGGCGGGGATTTAATGCAAAGAGCAGTTTATCCCCCGGTATCGGCGTGCCGGAATCAAAAACTGCCACATTGCCGAAGGCATGAACCCCGGCGTCCGTCCGGCTGGCTCCGATCACTTGGATCTCTTCTCCGGTGAGCCGGCTCAAAGCTTTATTCAGTTCTCCTTCTATGGTCGGAACACCGGGCTGAATCTGCCAGCCGCAGTAGCCGGTTCCATCGTAGGCGACAGTGAGTTTAAATCTCTTCATGGAAATCTCCTCTTTAAGCTATCCAGAATCCGCATACGATCATTATCACCACATATAAGAGCAGAATTCCGTAAGCAATAAAATCATTTCTTCTATATATAAGCGGTTTCAGTTTGGTCCGGCCTTCTCCGCCGCTATAGCAGCGGGCGTCCATGGCGAGAGCCAGGTCGGAGGCCCGGCGGATAGCTGAGATGAACAGCGGTACCAGTACGGGCAGAAGTTTTCTTGCCCGCTGGAAGATATTTCCGGATTCCAAGTCGGCGCCCCGGGACATCTGCGCTTTCATGATCTTATCAAGTTCCTGCGTGAGAATCGGGATGAACCGCAGGGCGATAGATATCATCATGGAAAGCTCGTGGATCGGTATGTGCAGGCGCTGAAGAAATCCCAGAGATTTTTCCAGACCGTCGGTGAGTTGGTTTGGCGTGGTGGTAAATGTCATGATGGATGAACCCATGACAAGATATACGAGACGCACCACAAGATAGAAGGATATCCAGATGCCTTCCTGGGTGATTCTAACCGGCCCTGCCTCAAAGAGAACTGTGCCCGGCGTACACAGCAGGTTCACGATCGCAGAAAAGCAGATAATGATAAACAACGGTTTTACTCCACGTATTACCATAGAAAACGGCACTCTGGACATGACGATGACGCTGCCCAGAAAAAGAGTCGCCACAATAAGTCCCAAAACAGATCTCGGGAAAAACAGAGTAATCACAAACAGCAGGGTACCCGCCAGTTTCACCCGCGGATCCAGCCGGTGCAGAGGAGAATCCGCCTTATAATATTGTCCTAAAGTCATTTCTCGAAGCATTGGTGTTCCTCCAAAATACGTGCGGCCAGCTCTTCTACCGTCAGCGGGATTTTTCCGCGTGTTTTTGTCTGCATCGTCTCCCCGGCTGCCGCACCGTCTCTGATGTCCGCGCCGGACGAATTCCTAAAGTATCCTCCGGCTGTAAGACGATTGTAGAATTGCAGAGACTGGGGTATGGCAAGGCCCATATCTTTTAGTTCCTTTTCTCTTGAAAAAACCTTTTCTGTAGTGTCGTCCATGACAAGCTGTCCGCGGTCCATGACCAGAACTCGCCGGGCGTTTTCTGCCACGTCGTCCATATCATGAGATACGAGCAGAATAGTGATATTTTCTTTCTCATTGAGATATTTCAGCAGGGAGAAAAGATTTTCTTTTCCCTTTCCATCCAGACCTGCCACCGGTTCATCAAGAATGAGATATTCTGGTTCCATGGCGAGGATGCCCGCCAGTGCCACCCGCCGTTTCTGTCCGCCGGAGAGCGCAAAGGGCGATGCCGTCTCCAGTTTCGGCGAGATGCCCGCCAGCTCCATAGCTTTTCTCGCTTTTTCCTCACAGGTCTGCTGATCAAATCCCATATTCTTCGGGCCGAAAGCAATGTCTTTTAAGACGGTTTCCTCAAAAAGCTGGTATTCCGGGTACTGGAAACAGAGAGCCACCTTCTGCCTGAGCTTTTGCAGTGAAAACTTCCCGTCAAACACATTTTCACCGTCAAAATAATATTCTCCGCTCATGGGCCTGAGCAGACCGTTCAGGTGCTGGAGAAGAGTGGATTTGCCGGAACCGCTGTGTCCGATCAACGCCGCGTATTCTCCCTTTTCCAGGGAGAAACTGATGTCCCGAATGGCGTATTGTTTTTCTTCCTGCCACTGATCTTTATATTGATAACTGATATTTTTTAAAACAATTCCCATAATTATTTCCTGTCAAATGTACAGGGCTGCCGATATAAAATATCTGGCTCTTTCATCAATCGGCCCTGTTTGGTTTTCTATCCGTCTCTCATGAATTATCTTGTTCAATATTTCCCGGTCCGGATTGCAGCAGAAATTTTTCCAGTGCTCTGCCGTCCTGAATCTCCGCCGGTATATCCATACCGCCCTGCCGCAGCAGGAAAAGGAGTTCTTTGTCAAATGGCAGAGAAATACCCAGCGCCCGGATGGCGTCTGCCTGTTCCCAGAGTTGCTCCGGACGTCCCTCCATGGCAACCTGACCTTCGTTCATCACATAAATGTAATCCGCATGCTCCACTTCTTCTATATGATGAGTGATGTAGATAACAGTGATGCCCTTATCCCGGTTTAAGTGACGGATGGCGTCCAGCACTTCTTTTCTGCCTCGCGGATCCAGCATGGCGGTCGGCTCGTCGAAAACGATACATTCCGGTTCCATGGCGAGGATACCCGCAATGGCAACCTTCTGTTTCTGCCCACCGGAGAGGCTGCCCGGAGACTTTTCCCGGTAAGCTGTCATCCCTGTTGCCTCCAGAGCCTCGGCAATCCGAGTCCAGATCTGCTCTGTTGGCACGCCAAGATTCTCCGGACCAAAGGCAACGTCTTCCTCAACCAGATTGCCGATGATCTGGTTGTCCGGATTCTGGAACACCATCCCCGCGGTCCTCCGGATCGGAATAATATTTTCCGGCCGGGAGGAATCCATATTTTTTATAAAAACAGTTCCCCCGGAGGGCTGCAGAAGCGCCGTCAACTGTCTGGCCAGAGTGGACTTACCGGAACCGTTATGTCCCAGAATACCTACAAAATCTCCTTTTTTTATGGAGATGGACACGTCATCGAGGACAGTCTTCTCTTCCGGGGTTTCCTGATTTTCCGTATAAGTCTTATATTTAAAAATTAAATTTAATGTCTCTATTATTTTCATATTTATCTTACTATATATTAAACGACAAAAAAGGAGACCGCCGTAACAGTCTCCTCCGATCATTTATACCTTATACTAATTCGATGATAACTTCCAGAGCAGCGTCACCTTTACGCTGTCCAATTTTGACGATTCTTGTGTAACCACCGTTACGTCCTGCATATTTTGGACCGTACTCGTCAAAAATCTTCTGTGCTAAATCGATTTTCTTTGTATTTGCTTTTCTTCCTTTTGCTTCAGCCGGAACCTCTGTTACAGGATATAATACCTTTAACATCTGACGTCTTGCATGAAGTCTGGAAGGCAGATCTTTTTTGATTTCTTTCTCAACAGTGTCGTATACAGTAACTTTCTTACCGTCTACAACTTCTTTTACTCTCTTGCCATCTTTATCTTTTTTGGCAACCTTTGCCTGAACCTTAACAACTTCGTAGTTATCTTTCTCTTTTACGCCCAGTGCAATCAGACCTTCTGCAATTTTACGAATCTCTTTTGCCTTTGCCTCTGTTGTACGAATCTTTCCATGATACAGTAACTGTGTTACCTGATTACGTAATAATGCTTTTCTCTGATTGGATGTTCTGCCTAATTTTCTGTATTTTGCCATTGTAATGGACCTCCTGTTTATTTTTCGCCATGCTTACTTCACCTTCAGCCTAGGCGGGTCTATTGTCTGCTCCTGAACCGCTTCTCCGGCACAGGAAATATATCGGCAAAAGCCGATTATTTACTCTTCGCTTGAGTTGAGGGAAAGACCCAGCTCTTTTAATTTAGCCAGCACCTCTTCCAAAGACTTCCGTCCAAGGTTACGAACCTTCATCATGTCTTCCGGAGTCTTGTTGGTCAACTCTTCTACTGTATTAATACCTGCTCTCTTCAGACAGTTGTAAGAACGAACGGATAATTCCAGCTCGTCAATGTTCATCTCCAGAACTTTGTCAACCGGATCCTGAGCGGTCTCAACCATAACCTCGGCAACCTTTGCATTTTCAGATAAATCGATGAAAAGATTCAGGTGCTCGCTCAGTACCTTTGCAGCCAGACTCACTGCTTCATCCGGAGCCAGTGTTCCGTTGGTGAAAACATCCAGAGTCAGCTTGTCAAAGTCTGTAATCTGTCCGACACGAGTATTCTCTACTGTCAAGTTTACTCTCTCGACCGGTGTATAGATAGAATCCACTGCAATTACATCAATGGACTGGTCTTCTGTTTTGTTTTTGTCTGCTCCAACATAACCGCGGCTTTTTGTGATTGTCAGCTCCGCTTCAAAATGACTGTCTGCACCGCCGCTTAACGTTGCGATGACCAAATCCGGATTGATAATCTCGATGTCACTGTCAACCTGAATGTCAGCAGCTGTGACAACACCTTCACCGCTGAATTCAATAAAAGCGCGCTTCGGCTCATTGGAAGAGCTGTTGTTTTTGATGGCCAGCTCTTTGATATTCATAATGATTTCAGTGACATCCTCTTTTACACCCGGAATGGAACTGAACTCATGCAGGACGCCTTTGATCTTCACTGCACTGACAGCTGCCCCCGGTAATGAGGATAACATGATTCTTCTTAAGGAGTTACCTAAAGTTGTGCCGTAACCTCTCTCCAGCGGTTCCACCACAAAACGACCATATTTATTGTCTTCTGAAATTTCTGCTATTTCAATTCTTGGTTTTTCGAAATCAAACACGAATGGGACCCTCCTTTTGGACAAACTTCAATACATACCACAATTGAATGCCTGAAAACAGGCATCCAATTGGAAGAATCATTAATTATTTGGAATATAACTCGACGATCAATGTCTCATTGACAGGTACATCAATCATGTCTCTGGAAGGAAGTTCTTTTACGCTTCCTTTGAAGTTCTCCAGGTCAGCGTCTAACCAAGCCGGTACTAAGATACCATCTGTTGCTTCAGCGATGTCTTTGTATCTCTGCATTGTCTTTTTGTTTTCTTTTACTTCGATAACATCGCCAACACTTACTCTGTAGGACGGAATGTTTACACATTTGCCGTTTACAAGGATGTGTTTGTGGCCGACAACCTGTCTTGCTTCTCTTCTTGTTCTCGCAAATCCCATACGGAATACGATGTTGTCAAGTCTTGTCTCAAGGAGAACCATCAGGTTAGTACCTGCAAGGCCCTGCATTCTCTCAGCCTTTGCATAGTAGTTTCTGAAAGGTTTCTCTAATACACCGTAAATGAATTTTGCTTTCTGTTTTTCACGCAGCTGAAGACCGTACTCGCTGATCTTTCTGCTGGAACGAACTAACTTTCTGTTGGATTTTTTATTCACGCCCAGATATACAGGATCCATATCTAAAGACCTGCATCTCTTCAGGACTGGAGTTCTATCAATTGCCATTCTAACTTACCTCCTATCAGACTAGACTCTTCTTCTCTTTGGTGGACGGCATCCATTGTGTGGTACCGGAGTAACGTCTCTGATGCTTGTTACTTCAAGACCGCATGCCTGAAGGGCACGGATTGCTGCCTCTCTGCCTGAACCTGGTCCTTTTACCATAACTTCTACAGTCTTTAAGCCGTGGATAACTGCTGCTTTTGTAGCTGCTTCCGCTGCCATCTGCGCTGCGTATGGTGTGGACTTTTTGGAGCCTCTGAAGCCCATCTCTCCTGCGCTTGCCCAGGAAATCGCATTACCTTCAGAGTCAGTTAATGTTACAATTGTATTATTAAAGGATGACTGAATATGTGCCTGTCCATGCTGGATATTCTTTTTGACACGTTTTTTCGTCACCTTTTTTGCGACTTTCTTTGCCATTGACGAAACCCTCCTGTAGGTTATTAAATCTATAAAATATACTTAATCTCTTCTTTTATATATTCCTCATGCAGACATAAGGATAGTGTGAAACATAATTTCACACTTATTTCTTCTTATTAGCAACTGTTTTTCTAGGACCTTTACGTGTTCTGGCATTTGTTTTTGTCTTCTGTCCACGAACCGGAAGTCCTTTTCTGTGACGGATACCTCTGTAGCATCCAATCTCCTGCAGACGTTTGATGTTCATCGCGATCTCACGACGAAGATCACCTTCTACTGTGTACTCTGTGTTGATGATCTCGCTGATGCGGCGAACTTCATCGTCTGTTAAATCACGTACACGTGTATCCGGATTTACATTTGCTGCTGCAAGAATCTTGTCAGCGCTTGTTCTTCCAATTCCATAAATATAAGTAAGACCAATTTCTACACGTTTCTCTCTAGGTAAATCGACACCCGAAATACGAGCCATGTGTGCACCTCCACTAAAAATCTTATTCGAATCAATCCATCGTTACCGCAGTACGGTGAAATGACTAACGTGTCTCTCATCGAATGCTCTTTTCAAAATTCAAAATAATTCTCTTAAAATAAAATCGGTAAACTTCCGTTTACCGCAGCCGCTTATTTAAAAATATAATTGCCATGACGGTAGCAATGTCGTACAATACCCATCCCGGGTACCGTAACCAATGACACAACAAAAATCAAGTATCTTCCTTAATCCCTGACCGCCTGGGCGGTGCCGAACTAATTCTTATCCCTGTCTCTGTTTATGTTTTGGATTTTCGCAAATGATTCTGATTGCGCCTTTCCGTTTGATGACTTTACATTTCTCACAGATAGGCTTAACTGATGCTCTAACCTTCACGATAAACTCTCCTTTCCAAAACGTTCAGCGAATATTATAGCATTTCTCTATACAAAAAGCAAGCACGAAAATGCCAAAAGTCGGCATAAATATGCCTTCTTTCACGGGTAAATCGTACAAAGCCTTCTTGTCTGTCTCACATCTGCCCTGAAGCATCCTGCTCCGGAGCATCAGGACGATCATTTCTGCAGATGATCCTTTTACTTATCTCTCCAGATAATTCTGCCTTTTGTTAAATCGTATGGGGAAAGTTCGATGGTCACCTTATCTCCAGGCAAAATCTTGATGAAGTTCATACGTAATTTGCCGCTGATATGACCCAGCACCTGATGGCCGTTCTCCAGCTCCACTTTGAACATGGCGTTCGGAAGCTTCTCCACTACCTTTCCTTCTACTTCAATAACATCTGATTTTGACATACTTTAAAATCCTCCTGCTTTCTTTACTTGCGCTCTCCCGCTGCCAGCACCGCTTTTTTAATCTGCATATCCGCGTCGGCTGACTGAACCAGTGCCGGGAAAGCGTCTGCCATTTTCTCAGAGCGCATCATCTGAATATGTTTCTTTTTTTTCATTTTCGGATTGGCAAGGAGTCTGTGGACGCCGTCGCACAATCCGACCATCTCGCCATCCTCGCTGACGATCATATAAAGTCTGCCTTTATCATGTCCGCAGAGTGAGGTGGCAAAATAACCTGCTTTATATTCTATCATATATTTTCTCCGTTACAAGCAAAAAATTCTAAAAAGTAAATTTAATTTATCTGTTTTGTTTTATGAAAACTGCCCATATTCCGCAGAAAACTCCCTATTTCTCTTCCGGCAGCATAGTAAGAATCTCGCATCCGTCTTCTGTGATGGCAATGGTATTCTCATAGTGAGCGGAAAGGCCTCCGTCCCTTGTGACGACAGTCCAGTCGTCGTCCATCCACCACACGTCACAGGTACCTGCATTGATCATCGGCTCTATGGCAAGAGTCATACCTTTCTGAAGTCTTGCGCCCCGCCGCAGGCGGACAAAGTTTGGTATCTCCGGCTCTTCGTGCAGTGAAGTTCCTATACCATGGCCTACCAGATCGCGCACAACGGAAAAACGATTCTTTTCAGCATAAGTCTGGATTCCTCTGGCAATATCAACTAAATGTTTGCCCGGTTTTGCATTTTTTATTCCCTCAAAAAAAGATTGCTTTGTCACATCAATGAGTTTTCTCGCCTCATCGCTGATCTCTCCCACGCCATGGGTCCTCGCTGCATCCGAATGATATCCTTTATAGATCAACCCGGCATCCAGACTGACAATATCGCCATTTTTGATATAGCGCCGGTCTGACGGAATGCCATGAACCACTTCGTTATTGACAGACACACAGATGGAGGCCGGATAGCCGTTATAATTTAAGAAATTCGGGATACATCCAAAGCTTCGAATCATCTCCTCACCCAATCGGTCAATGTCCTTGGTAGTCATTCCTTCTTTCAGTTCTTTTCCCAGCTCATAGTGGACCTTCGCCAGAATCTGACCGGCAGTCCGCATTAATTCAATCTCATGTTCGCTCTTGATCGTAATTGACATCGTTTCTCCCCTTGTGTTGTTCTAAAATGATTTTAATTTATTTGTCTATAATAATCGGAATCTGTTATTCTGTCAAATGTAACTAATGTGCTGACACCTTCATCCCGCCCGGTAAAAACAAACGTGTCAGCACACCAGGAAAAGCAGGACCGCCATATGCGATCCTGCTCTGTTTATTTTGATTATTTTCAGAATTATTTCTGATTTTAACCAAGCACTGCTGTAATCTCATCAAACACAACCTGAATATCTTTTGTTCCATCCACAGTCAGAAGGGCTTCCTTCTTATTATAATAGTCGATAAGCGGCTGGGTCTGTTCATGATATACCTGCAGTCTCTTCTTTACAGTCTCCGGCTTGTCATCTTCGCGGAGAACCAGTTTCTCACCGCATACATCGCAGATGCCTTCCTTCTTGCTAGGAAGATTTACGATGTGATAGGTAGCGCCGCAGTTTAAGCACGCTCTTCTTCCGGACATTCTTTCAATAATATTCTCATCCGGCACATCCACGTTGATTGCGTAATCAATTTTTTCATTCTGATTATTCAAAGCGTAGTCAAGAGCCTCTGCCTGCGGAATATTCCGAGGAAAACCATCCAGAATGAATCCGTTCATACAATCTTTCTCTTTGATTCGGTCGATGACCAGATCCACCGTCAGCTCATCCGGAACCAACTCGCCGGCATCCATATAGCTTTTAGCTTTCTTACCCAGCTCTGTATTATTTTTGATATTCATTCTGAAAATATCACCGGTAGAAATGTGCGGAATCCCGTATTTCCCGGCAAGCATCTTTGCCTGGGTTCCTTTTCCTGCGCCCGGTGCGCCTAACATAATAATCTTCATAATATAACCTCCAAACCTGATGCTTTACACTGCCTCAATGTTCTTGGTGGCAACTACGTCTACTCCGGTTCCGGCTACATTAGGAATAATAACATCGCCAATCTTTACCGGTGCTTTCACGATGACAGGTTTGATCTCCTCTAAGATATCGAAGATCTTTGCCTTCGGGATAACTTCCTTTGTCTTTACGGATACCGCTGCCAGATTGCCGCCTTCCACTCTCACGATGGAAGTTACGGTACGGGTTGGGTTTGTCACTTCTTCTCTTGCGTATTTCTCACCGCGGGCACAGGTATAGCCTGCCACGTCTTTTACTTCACCATTCTCCATTGTAACTGTAATCTGACATCCCAGAGGACATCCTATACATGTCAATTCTCTTTTTTCCATGATATCCTACTCCTCCTCAATCTTTACAGTGATGGTCTTCAAGCCGTCAAAGTCTTCCAGCGCTTTTTTCTTCAGGATGATCTGCTCCATCTCTCCCGGAGCCATAACCTGTTTCTTACGATGCTGTACTCTCTCATCATTAAAGTAAACGCTGATGTAGCTGTCTTTGAACACGTTGCCCACACGGAAACGTACCGTCAGCAGATCTGCCATGTTGTCCATATGGATGGATGTAGGAACAGTGTAGCGTGCGCCGTCTGTTGCCTTGATCTCGATAACTTCTCCGGACTTCTGTACATCTTTGCCGTAGCGCTCTTTTACGTACTGAGCTGCGTTCTTTCCTGCTAGAGCGGCTTCCTCGGAAACGTAGTCTACCAGGTCATGTACATGAAGTACGTTACCGCAGGCAAATACGCCTTCCACGTTGGTCTCCAGGCTCTCATCAACGATCGGGCCGTTGGTGATCGGGCTCATCTCAACCTCTGCCTTCTTGGACAGCTCGTTTTCAGGAATAAGTCCAACGGAGAGAAGCAGGGTATCACAGTCGTAGTGCATCTCTGTGCCAGGAATCGGTTTTCTGTCCGGTCCCACCTCAGCGATGACAACGCCGGTCAGACGGTCTTTTCCTTCAATGTCAATGACCGTATGGCTTAAGTACAGCGGGATATCATAGTCATCCAGACACTGTACGATATTTCTCTTCAGACCGCCGGAGTAAGGCATAACCTCTGCCACGCACTGTACTTTTGCGCCTTCAAAAGTCATACGTCTTGCCATGATCAGTCCGATATCGCCGGAACCTAAGATGACAACTTTCTTACCTGGCATAAAGCCTTCGATGTTCACCAGTCTCTGTGCGGTACCTGCGGAATAGATACCTGCCGGACGATAACCAGGAATGTTCAGGGCGCCACGCGGTCTCTCCCGGCATCCCATAGCCAGGATGACAGCCTTCGCCTGGTACATTACCATACCTTCTTCACGGTTCATCACGGTCACAACCTTATCATGGGAAATGTCGCAGACCATGGTATGTAATTTGTATTCGATATTTAATTCTGCAGCCTGTTCGATGAAGCGGGCAGCGTATTCCGGTCCTGTCAGCTCTTCCTTAAATGTATGAAGGCCGAAACCGTTGTGGATACACTGGTTCAGGATACCGCCAAGCTGGTTATCTCTCTCGATAATTAAGATACTGTCGATTCCTTCTTTTTTTGCAGAGATTGCAGCAGCAAGACCTGCCGGGCCTCCGCCGACAATTATGACATCATATGATTTCATAGCATTATTCCTCACTTTCTTTCAATCTTAGTCTTCTTTGATCTTTCCTACTAACATATTGGAACCTTCACCCTTCTTGGTGATTTCTGTCATAGGAATACCAAGCTCTCTTGAAAGAATTTCCATTGTTCTTGGAGTACAGAAGCCTGCCTGGCAGCGTCCCATACCCTGACGGGTACGACGTTTTACGCCGTCTAAGGATCTTGCTCCGATCGGACGGTTGATGGCGTCCACGATCTCGCCCTCTGTTACCATCTCGCAGCGGCATACGATGTTGCCGTACTGAGGATTCTTTTTAATCATTTCGTTCTTTTCTTCCATGGAAAGGTCTTCCATATGAACGATTCCTTTTCTCTTCGCGATAAAGTTCTCATTCTTCGGGAAGTTATATTTATCCTGAATCAGTCCAACCAGCATCTCTGCGATGGCCGGAGAACTGGTAAGACCCGGAGACTCGATACCTGCCGCATCGAAGAATCCCGGTGCATCTGCAACTTCTTCCACGATAAACTCATGATGTTCTTCATGGGCACGAAGGCCGGCAAAAGAAGTGATGACCTTGTTCATTGGCAGACGGTCTTTTGTCAGATGGCTTGCTGATGCCTTCTGTACCAGATCGTCGATGATCTCCTGTGTAGTGTTGACACCTTCTTTGTCCTCAATATCTGTTGCGGATGGTCCCACAAACATATTTCCATGGATAGTCGGCGCAGTCAGAACACCCTTGCCCATTGGACCCGGCAGAGGGAAAATCGTTGCTTTGAAGTAATCACCCAGCTCTTTATCCATGAGCAGATACTCACCTTTACGTGCAACAATCTTCATCTTCTTATCGCTTACCATGTTATGCATAACATCAGCATAAACGCCGGCTGCATTGACAACAGCCTTTGTCTCCAGAACGCCCTTGTTGGTGTCAAGCTCATAATAGCCGTCTTTCTTTACGATATTCTTCACTTCTGTCTCAAATTTAAATTCCACGCCATTGACAGCGGCATTTTCACCCATGGCAATAGCCAGATTAAACGGACAGATGATTCCGCCGGTCGGAACGTAAAGAGCAGCTACGGCATTCGGAGTCAGATTTGGTTCCATCTCAAGCAGCTCGTCTCTTTCCACGATTCTTGCATCCGGCACACCGTTGGCATTGGCCTGATCCAGCAGAACATCAAGCTTCCCTCTCTCTGATTCTATCGTACAGACAATCAGAGAACCATTCTTCTTGATAGGGAAATCCAGTTCCTCTGCCAGCTGATACAGGAGTTCATTGCCCCGCACATTCAGCTTCGCCATCAGGGTACCTGGCTTACAGTCATATCCCGCATGAACAATACCACTGTTTGCTTTTGAAGTTCCGGATGCCACATCATCAGCTTTGTCAATCACACAGACATTTGCCTGATATTTTGAAAGCTCTCTGGCAACGCAAGTGCCGACAACGCCGGCACCAATTACAATAATGTCATACATGTCTTTTTACCTCCATTTGCTTTGCCCGCATGATAAAAAGCCCGTCTGCCTATTCAAATCCGCAAAATTTGTTACAAAATTACCAGAGTGCATCTGATTTGTCTATAAATTTCATGCAGATTTCCCGGCCAGACAAATCCAGCCGCTGTCTGCGTTGGGCGCCGCAGACAGCAAGTTAGATATAGTATTTGTACATAAAACAGCCATCAGGTCTACCAATTGCACAAAATCGCGCAAAAAAACCACATAGTTTTTTCATAAAATATACAAATAAGACTGGCTTTTATCACTCGTTTCTATGCATATATATTACCGCATTTTCTCCAAATTGTAAATTATACATTTTTTACAAAATGCCTAATGAAACCCCTTATACTTATGCAAAAATATACATTTTCTCAATTCGTCATTAATTTATAACTAAAAAAGCACATAAATCTTCAAATTTTTTTGTACTAATTTTTATTTTTTGTATATTTTCACGCCGGCAAATCAAATAGAAATTCAGTTTTTTGTTAATTTTATAACATTTTCTTTTTGTTATATCTTCTTTTAGCAGCAATAATAACACAAAGGCCAGCGCCCACTGCCGTCATGACGATTCCGATCATCATCCCCGGTGTTCTGTAAGTGAGAACAACGCTGTGACTTCCTTTCTCCAACGGTATTGCCATAAACATGGTATTAGCCTGCAGAATCTCTGTTTCTTTTCCGTCCACCCGGGCCGTCCAGCCTTCCGAGTACGGAATGGTGAGACAGAGAATCTTATCTTTTTCCAGATTGATCTGACCGGTTATGCGGTTTGTTCCGATCTGTATATTTTCCAGCACATTTTCTTTCCTTTCACGAATGCCTTCTTCATATCCGTCCATCGTCTGTCCGAGAATCTGAAAATCATTCACTTTATAATTTCCCTGCCTCGGAAAATATATGGTGATCTTATCCGTCCCGTTTTCACTATATCCCAGATTGATCAAAAAATCAGATCTTCCTATGGATCTTGCAAATCCGGGCATCAAATAAAGGAGATTCTTTTTTACAACAGGCTTACCTGCAGATTCAGCTTCTATTTTGATCTCCACCTGTTTTCGCGGCATTGTTTTGCTGCTGAAGCTGAGTTTTTTGATCAGAACGGCAGTCTCAGAATTGGCGATCTGATTTTTCAGCTGCAGTGTGATGTGTCCGTGCTTTTTTCTAACATGAAAAGTATTTCCGTCAAATGTGACGTCTTTCTGCTCTTTGATCTCCCATCCTATTTCTTCGGAACCGGAAGAAGACGTCTGTTTCTTATAATCCGGTAAATCGTTCTCCAGCAGCACGCTGTGCAAAATCGCGCTCTCTTTTTCCTGACTGTTCAGTTTCTCATAATCCGATCGGCTTATATATCCGTCATAGGTATACCCCAGAGGCAGTGCAAACATATTTTCATACACTTCGTATGTCTCCGCACCATATTCTGTGTTGACATTACTTTCCCCTAGTTTTTTATAGCCATAGGGAATATTTCCTTCCTCACTGCTTCTTACAACATAATATTTGACACTGGCAAGAGAATTTAATACAGTCCTGTCATCTAAATTCCGGTAGTTATAGTCATTTTTATTATTAATTCCCATCTCTTCGAAAAACTGAGCCGGGCGCTTATCGGCAAGACTCCAGTAGTAATGTGTGGACATAAAACCACTTTTTAAGGTTGAATTTCTTTCGATGGCGTCAAAACTTCCCGAATATCTTGCCAATCCAGGGTCATTGCCAAGAACTGTTCTCAGCGCCGTATCCGCCGGCGCATCAAAAAAAGCTTTCACATTTTCTTTTTCCATAAAGTCTGCGGATCCATTGTAACCGTTTTTGGAAAAGTTATAAAACGCGTTTGTTCCGACCGAAACGACTATCACTGCAAATAATACCAGGGATTGCAGCCATATTTTTCTTCTCCCCAACATCTGAAAAATAAACAGCAGAACTAAAATACAGCTCATAAAAATGGCAGCCACTGAAATTACAATATCCGCCGATCCATTTTGCCATCTGATCAGATATCCGATGACCGCAGCGATCAGAACAGCCATTCCTATGAGTTTTTTCCATCCCGCATGAAACAAATTATTCCATTCAGACGCCGTAATACACGCCATCAGCATCGCATAACCAAACATCCAGCGATTGGAGGAGTAGGCAAATCCGTGAAAGATCTTTCCGGCCAAAGGCAGACACATAACGAGCGTCAGAACTATGAAAAGTGTTTTCAGCTCCCTCTTTTTCTTTTTGTCCATAAACAGAAGAATCAGACAGAATACCGCGGGCATAGAAAACGCCATGAAAGTATGATGCATTCCCGGAACTGTTAATGCGCTGAAGAAGGCCGCGGGCAGATTGGTGTAAAAGTCAGAATTATATAACAGCTGTATGCCTGACTGCTCCGACATTCTCTCTGTCTGCATCAGCAGTTTTAATACAGGAAAAAGCATAATTCCGGAAAGACAGATTCCGGTCAATGTATATCCGGCCGTCTGCAATAATTTACACATGATTGTTTTCAAATCATGTACTCCATATTTTGTGAATAACCGGACAAGAACGTACACAATAACGTTGCAGCCAATCATATAGAAAAAATAGAAATTGCTGACTGCGCTGATACACACCATCGCAATGAATAAAGCCGGAGATTTTTTCTCTAAAATTTTCTCCACCCCTATAAGCATGAGCGGAAGATAAATCATTGGATTAAGAAAATAAGGATGATGCAGCCCCATGACAAAAACATAACCTGAAAACAGATAAACAAAAGCTGCTACCAGCATCCCTGTACTGTTTATCAGCCAGTTTTTCCATCCTGTTTCCCTCTCTTCTCTTTTGTTCCTGTATCGGCAGAAAGCATACAGAGAAAGCCCTGCCAGGTACAATCTGAGAATAATCAGCGCATCATAAAAATTTATCATATACCTGTCCGGCACAAATACCGACAAAAGACATAGAGGGTCGCCAATCACATAGTAATGCAGCGTTGTGATAATGTCGCTTCCATAGCCGATGCACTCACTCCAAAGAGGGATGATCAACCTGTGATTTTCCAACAGATTTTTAGCAATTCCCTGCAGCCAGTCCGAATAAAACTGCAGTGCCTTATAATGCTGCGTCCATCCGTCTATACCCCATACCAGTGATTTTCCTGCTGACCAGAACTGCTGAAATACAATAAGACACATGGCGGCAAACACGAGAGTATAAAGGCCAAGATAGAACAAATTCTCTTTTTTCTTACTGTTCATTTTCTTTGGCCTCCTTTGTCATATCTTCCTCTATATTTGTTTCTCCAATCAGAAAGATTGGTCTGTTTTTTGTCTCAATATAGGTTTTTGCCAGATACTGTCCCAGTATCCCAATACAGAAAAGCTGAACGCCAGATACAAAGATAATGATACATGCGAGAGAAGGCCATCCTGAAGTGGGATCTCCAAAAGCGATTGTTCTGACAATAATAAATAATATCATGATTAGTGCGATGAGACAGAAAAGGATTCCCAGCAAAGAAGAGAACACGAGAGGTACGGTGGTGAAAGCGAGGATTCCGTCCAGCGCATACACCAGGAGCTTCCAGAAGGACCATTTTGTCTCGCCGGCCACTCTTTCCACATTTTCGTATTCCAGCCATTTCTTTTTAAAACCAACCCAGCCAAAAATACCCTTTGAGAAACGATTTTTCTCCGGCATGCTGAGAATCGCGTCGACTACTTTTCTCCGCATCATCTGAAAATCTCTCGCGCCATCCACAACGTCTGTTTTGGACATACGGTTGATCATTCTATAAAACAAACGCGCAAAAAACGAGCGGATAGGAGGCTCTCCCTTCCTGTCAACGCGGCGGCTTCCTACACAGTCAAACCCTTCTTCTGTGATGAGACGGTACATTTCCGGAAGCAGCGACGGGGGATCCTGTAAATCCGCATCCATAATCACAACATAGTCTCCTTTTGAATATTTCATTCCCGCATATATCGCAGCCTCTTTCCCAAAATTTCTGGAAAAAGACAGATAACGAACCTTTTTATTTTCTTCACTTAATTTTTTCAGCACCGCAAGGGTATTGTCTGAGGAACCGTCGTTTACAAAAAGATACTCTACATCCACCGGCATCCGTGATGTATATTTCTCTGCTTCATTGAGAAAAATTTCTATGGTTGGCTCCTCATTGTAGGCCGGCACGATAATTGATAAAAATTCCCTTTTCATCTTCTTCCTCCTGTATTCAGACAGCAAATAAAAAGTATGTTTTATGATATCCCATAAAAACTCAAAAATTTTATCTGTTGTCCTATATTACAATAATATTTAGAATTGTACTCTCTTGCTTTTATTATTGCAATAGCTATCTATTATATGAAAGAAAAATAACATATCGTTATAAAAATGAAAGAATTATAATACAAAACAGCCGTCAGATTCTTCCTTCCAATCAAGACCAGTGGATATGCAGGAAAATCCTGCATCCGCGCTGTCCTGATTGAAGGCCTCATCTAAACGGCTGCCTTAAAATATATTTTTCAAATTAATCACTTAAAAATCCTGTGTAATGTCTTACCAGCATCTGTGATTCAATCTGTTTGATTGTCTCCAGTACAACTCCGGCGATAATGATCAGAGATGTTCCACCGAAGGAAACGTTTGCTCCAAAAACTCCATTGAAGAAAATAGGAATCACTGCGATGATACACAAACCGATTGCTCCAACAAAAATAATGTAATTGAGAATCGAATTCAGATAATCAACAGTTGGCTTTCCAGGACGAATACCTGGAATAAAACCGCCCTGTTTCTTCATGTTATTTGCAATCTCCAACGGATTAAATGTGATGGATGTATAAAAATATGCAAATAACACAGTGAGGAGCAGATAAACAACCAAACCAACAGAACGCTCCGGATGCTCCGGATCACACCAGTTTGCCTGATTCAGACAAGCAAAAATGAATCCTGGAATACCATCCGGGTTTGCCCCCACAAGCTGCTGTATTACCAGCGGAAACTGCAGCAATGAGGATGAAAAGATAATTGGAATAACACTGGCTGTATTTACCTTGACCGGCAACACAGAACCCTGTCCGCCAATCTGCTTTCTTCCCTGCAGCTTCTTTGAGTACTGAACCGGAATACGTCTCTCCGCATCATTTAACAGTATTGTCAATACAAAAGTTCCAATAATGATAACCAAAATCACTGCCACCGCAATCACGATACCGCCAATCTGTTTTCCCTCTATAAACTGTTGATACAGACTGTAGAGGTCTCCCGGAATACGTGAAACGATGTTGATAAGGAGGATAATAGAGATACCATTTCCCACTCCCTTATCGGTGATCTGCTCACCCAGCCACATAACAAATACGGCGCCGGCTGTCAGACATACAACCATCTCGATAACAATCAGCGGACTGAAATCGGATAACAATCCCTGACGTCCAAATCCAATGGCGAGACCAGCACTTTCCAGAACTGCCAGAGCCAGTGTCACAAATCTTGTGATATTGTTTATCTTCTTACGTCCGTCTTCTCCGTCCCGGTGCATCTCTTCAAGCGCCGGGATGGCAATAGTAAGGAGCTGAATGATGATCGACGACGTAATGTACGGCGTTACATTCAGCGCAAATACGGACATAGACTCAAACGAGCCGCCAGTAAAGGAATTCAACAGGTTAAAAGAATCTCCCAGCAGCGAATTCAGATACTCGCTGATGCGGGCGCTGTCAATTCCCGGAATCGGCAACTGACTGCCCAGCCTTGTTATGATCAAAATGAAAAGCGTAAAGAGAAGCTTTTTTCTGATGTCCTTTACTTTCAGAGCGTTTCTGAGAGTTTCAAACATTAGATCACCTCAGCTTTTCCACCAGCAGCTTCAATCTTAGCAATCGCGCCTTTGGAGAACGCATTTACCTGAACTGTAAGCTTCTTGCTTAAATCTCCATTTCCAAGAATTTTTACACCATCAAAAGAGTTCTTTACCATTCCTGCCTCTTTTAATGTTTCAATTGTTACTACGCTGTCTGCCTCAAATCTCTCCAGATCGGAAACGTTAATTCCGATGATTTTCTTGGAGTTGATGCAGGTGAATCCTCTTTTCGGGATACGTCTGTATAAAGGCATCTGACCGCCTTCGAAACCTACACGGACCTTTCCGCCTGAACGGGATTTCTGTCCTTTCTGTCCTCTGCCTGCTGTTTTGCCATTTCCTGAACCGTGTCCACGGCCTACACGAAATGCATCGCTGTGTTTAGAACCTGCAGCAGGATGTAAATTGGATAAATTCATTTACGGATACCTCCTTATCTGCAACTAAATCTCTTCTACTTTTACGAGATGTCTAACATGCCAAATCATGCCGCGGATGGCATCATTGTCAGGCATTTCAACTGTTTTGTTTAATTTTTTAAGTCCCAGGGCTGCTACTGTTGCTCTCTGTTTTGGGATAGCACCGATAGGAGACTTAACTAATGTGATTCTTAATTTATCTGCCATCTTCGTTCCCTCCTTTTAGAGCTCGTCAACGGATTTGCCGCGCAGTCTTGCGACTTCCTCCGGTGTTTTCATAGCTTTCAGACCTTCGATCGTAGCAAGTACAACGTTCTGTTTGTTGTTGGAACCCAGTGCTTTCGCACGGATGTTTCTGTATCCGGCCAGCTCCAGTACGGCACGGGATGGGCCGCCGGCGATGATACCGGTACCTTCCGGAGATGCTTTTAACAGTACGGATGCACTGCCGAACTTACCAATAAACTCATGTGGAATGGAACCCGCTTCATTTACAGGTACCTCAACCAGTTTCTTCATAGCAGCTTCTTTTCCCTTGCGGATTGCTTCAGGGATTTCGATTGCTTTTCCTAAACCAGCTCCAACATGACCGTTTTTATCACCAACGACTACCAGTGCAGCAAAACGCATGTTACGTCCACCCTTTACTACCTTGGTAACACGTTTGATTGACACTACTGTTTCCTGTAATTCTAATTGACTAGCATCAATTAATTCACGCTTCATGTTTTTTCCTCCTTGTTAGAAATTCAGACCAGCTTCACGAGCTGCTTCTGCCAGAGCCTGAACTTTGCCCTGATAAATGTATCCGCCTCTGTCAAAGACAACTGTTGTAATACCTTTCTCCAGCGCTCTCTTGGCAATAACTGTTCCCAGGTATTTTGCTGCAGCAACATCGTTGGTTTTTTCGAGTTCTGCCTTTACGTCCTTCTGTACTGTAGAAGCTGAAACGAGAGTATGCTGAGCGACGTCGTCAATAATCTGAGCGTACATATGATTGTTACTTCTAAATACGGCTAAACGTGGAGTAGAAGCGGTTCCGCTGATACGGTTACGAAGTCTTCTATGTTTTTTAACACGTACTTCACTTCTTGATTTTTTACTAATCATTCTTACGTCCTCCTAATTATTTCTTACCTGTCTTACCAACTTTACGTCTGATAACCTCATCAGCGTATTTGATACCTTTGCCCTTGTACGGCTCAGGTCTTCTCTTATCTCTGATCTCAGCTGCGTACTGACCAACTTTCTGTTTGTCGATACCTTTGATCGTGATCTTGTTCTGTCCGTCCAGTACAGATTCCAGACCTTCCGGGTCTTCCATTTCTACCGGATGAGAATATCCGAGGGAGAGGATAAGTTTCTTACCCTGTTTCTGTGCTCTGTAACCAACACCGTTGATCTCCAGAACTTTTTCGTATCCCTTTGTAACACCTGTTACCATATTTGCGATCAGGGTTCTTGTAAGACCGTGTAAAGATTTCATTTTCTTTAAGTCGTTCGGTCTTGTAACTACTACCTGATTATCTTCCATTTTAATGTCCATCTCTACAGGAAGACTCTCTGTCAGAGTTCCTTTTGGACCTTTCACAGTCACTACATTGTTCTCTGCGATGGTTACTTCAACACCGGCAGGGATCTCAATAGGTAATCTACCAATTCGTGACATAGTGCACCTCCTTAGATTGTCGGAAGAGACGAGTATGTCTCTTCTGTTTTCAGCAGTTTATTTATATATTTAAATCTATAATCCGGCTGCCGCTTTCAAAGCGGCGCCCGTCAAATATCAGCTTTCGCTCAGTTCAGACTGTTGTCCTTCTGATTACCATACGAAAGCAAGAACTTCGCCGCCCACGTTCATGGAACGAGCTTCTTTGTCTGTGAGTACGCCTTTGTTTGTGGAAATGATAGCCACACCTAAACCGTTGAGTACTCGTGGAAGGTTCTCAACGTCAGCGTAAACTCGAAGTCCCGGTTTGGAGATTCTCTTAAGACCGGAAATAATCTTTTCATTTTTATCTGCACCGTATTTTAATGTGATACGGATTGTTTTAAAAACACCATCTTCGATTACATCGTAGCTTTTGATATATCCTTCTTTTAAGAGGATATCTGCGATGGCAAGTTTCATTTTAGATGCCGGAACATCTACTGTATCGTGTTTTGCAGTATTTGCGTTACGGATTCTCGTAAGCATATCTGCAATAGGATCGCTCATTGTCATATTGGTTTTGCCTCCTTCCTGATTCTCTTGGTTTACCAGCTTGCTTTCTTAACTCCAGGTATCTGACCTTTGTATGCTAATTCACGGAAGCAGATTCTGCAGATTCCGTATTTTCTTAAATAAGCATGTGGACGGCCACAGATTCGACAGCGGGAATATTCTCTTGTAGAAAATTTCTGTTTGCGCTGCTGTTTAATTTTCATTGCTTTTTTAGCCATTAGAAATCCTCCTAACTATTTTGCGTACGGCATTCCGAATAAAGTAAGTAATTCGCGGGCTTCTTCATCAGTGTGAGCGGTTGTAACGAAGATTACATCCATACCTCTGACTTTTTCTACCTTATCGTACTCGATTTCAGGGAAGATAAGCTGTTCCTTAATTCCCAGTGCGTAATTACCTCTTCCATCGAAAGCGTTAGGATTCACGCCTCTGAAGTCACGTACTCGCGGTAAAGCAAGGTTGATCAGACGATCAGCAAATTCATACATTTTCTCGCCTCTTAAAGTTACTTTACAGCCAATCGGCATTCCTTCTCTTAACTTGAAGTTCGCAACTGATTTTTTTGCTTTACAGATAACGGCTTTCTGACCTGTGATGATCTGCATGTCGTTTACAGCCGCATCCAGTAATTTATGATTATCTTTCGCATCACCAACACCCATATTGACAACAATTTTTACGAGCTTTGGAATCTGCATTTCATTTTTATAGCCAAACTTTTTCATCATGGCAGCTTTAATCTCGCTGTCATACATTTCTTTCAGTCTACTCAACTTTGTCAGCCTCCTCTCTTAAATTAGTCAATAACTTCGCCGGTGGATTTTGCGAAACGAACTTTTTTACCGTCAACAAATTTGAAACCAACTCTTGTCGGCTGACCTTTATGAAGAAGCATTACGTTGGACACGTCAATCGGTCCTTCCTGATGAATGATTCCGCCAGCCTGGTTCTGCATACTTGGTTTCGTATGTTTGGTAAGCATGTTGACGCCTTCCACGATGACTCTGTGGTTCTTTCTGTCAACTGCGATGACCTTTCCTTCTTTATCGATATCTTTACCGGCAATCACTCTTACCATATCGTCTTTTTTAATCTTCTGAGCCACGAAAATACCTCCTTATAATACTTCCGGTGCTAAGGAAACGATCTTCATAAATTTCTTTTCACGAAGTTCTCTGGCAACCGGTCCAAAAATACGTGTTCCTCTTGGGTTCATATCATCTCTGATAATTACTGCAGCATTTTCGTCAAATTTAATATAGGAACCGTCTTTACGGCGAGCACCTTTTTTCGTACGAACAACAACGGCTTTTACCACGTCGCCCTTCTTTACAACACCGCCTGGTGTTGCATCTTTAACCGTAGCAACGATGATATCACCGATATTAGCATATCTTCTTGTTGAGCCGCCCATAACACGGATACAAAGCAGTTCTTTTGCTCCTGTATTGTCAGCAACTCTGAGTCTAGATTCCTGCTGAATCATGCTGTTTCCTCCTTCCGTGCTAACTATTTAGCTTTTTCAACAATCTCGACAAGTCTCCATCTCTTATCTTTGGATAAAGGTCTTGTCTCCATTACTCTTACTCTGTCACCGATTCTGCACTGATTCTCTTCATCATGTGCTTTTAATTTATAGGTTCTTTTTACGATCTTACCGTATAAAGGATGTTTCACATTATCAGTAACGCTGACAACGATAGTCTTATCCATCTTGTCGCTTGTTACGAGACCTACACGAGTCTTTCTCAGGTTTCTTTCCACAACAAATTCCTCCTTCCCGATTACTCAGCATTCTTCTCAGCGATGATACCCTGGATTCTGGCAATGTTTCTTCTGACTTCTTTGATTCTGCTGGTGTTATCTAACTGATTTGTTGCGTTCTGGAATCTTAAATTAAATAATTCCTTTTTAGCAGCTACTAATTCCTCATTAAGTTCTGCGATGGATTTTGTTCTTAAATCTTCTACATACTTAGTTGTTTTCACTGTTATCACCGCCTTCTAAATCTTCACGAGAAACGATTTTACATTTTACAGGCAATTTGTGCATTGCAAGACGTAAAGCTTCTCTCGCTGTCTCCTCAGGTACTCCAGCAACTTCAAACATTACACGACCTGGTTTAACTACTGCTACCCAATATTCCAGTGAACCTTTACCGGAACCCATACGGGTTTCAGCTGGTTTCGCTGTAACCGGTTTATCCGGGAAGATTTTAATCCAAACTTTACCGCCACGCTTCATATAACGTGTCATGGCAATACGGGCTGCTTCAATCTGGTTGGATTTGATCCATGCCGGATCCTGTGCTACCAGACCAAACTCACCGTAAGTAATTTTATTTCCTCTTGTAGCCTTTCCAGTCATGGAACCACGGAACTGTTTACGGCGTTTCACTCTTTTTGGCATTAACATTATTTATCGCTCCCTTCCTTAGTTTCCTTTGTAGGAAGTACCTCACCATGGTAAATCCAAACCTTTACACCTACTTTTCCGTAAGTAGTATCAGCTTCGGCAAAACCATAATCAATATCTGCTCTCAATGTCTGCAGAGGAATTGTTCCCTCGCTGTAGAACTCTGTACGCGCCATATCAGCACCGCCCAGACGTCCGGAACAGGATGCTTTGATACCTAAAGCGCCGTTTCTCATTGTTCTCTGCATGCAGGACTTCATAGCACGACGGAAGGAGATACGGTTCTCCAGCTGCTGTGCGATGTTTTCTGCAACCAGCTGAGCATCCTTATCCACATCAAATCTCTTAACCTCTTTGATTTCGATCATGAGCTTTTTGGATGTGAGTTTCTGAAGCTCTTTCTTTAATTCCTCGATTGCGGAACCGCCGCGGCCGATAACGATACCTGGTTTAGCGGTGTGAATGATGAGTTTTAAGCGATCAGACGCTCTCTCGATTTCCGTTCTGGAAATTCCAGCGCTGTATAATCTTTTTTTGATATATTTTCTGATTTTATCGTCTTCAACAAGATTGTCTGCAAAATCTTTCTCTGCATACCATCTTGAATCCCAATCCTTAATGATTCCGACTCTTAAACCATGAGGATTAACCTTCTGTCCCATCTGTAAACCTCCTTATCTTTCATCCAGAACGATGGTGATGTGGCACTGTCTTTTCTCGATTCTGTACGCTCTGCCCTGTGCTCTCGCTCTGATTCTCTTCATTGTCGGTCCTTTGTTCGCATAACACTCTGCGATGTAAAGGTTCTCTTTGTTCATTCCGTTATTGTTCTCTGCGTTGGCAATGGCAGATTTCAGTAACTTGCCAATGATTTCAGATGCGTATCTTGGATTATATTCTAAAATACCCAAAGCTGTCTCCACGTCTTTGCCTCTGATGGCATCCAGTACGAAACATGCTTTTGTCACAGAACATCTTGCATAAGAAAGCTTTGCAGATGGTCTTGTATCTTTATTTGCATTTCTTTCTCTCTTAATCTGGGATCTATGTCCTTTTGCCATGGATGAACCCTCCTTTCAGGCTGTCAAACTATCTAACTTTACTCTTCTTCTCGTCTTTACCATGTCCTCTGTAGGTTCTGGTGGAAACAAATTCTCCTAATTTATGTCCAACCATATCCTCTGTAACATATACCGGCACATGTCTTCTTCCGTCATGTACGGCAAATGTATGACCTACAAATGTCGGGAAAATCGTAGAACGGCGGGACCATGTTTTAATCACACTCTTGTCGCCGGACTTATTCATCTCATCTACTTTTTTTAATAAACTTTTATCAGCAAATGGTCCTTTTTTCAGTGAACGAGCCATGTGTTACCTCCTTATTTATTTAACGTTCTTTCCGTCTCTTGTTCTTACAATCATCTTATTAGACTGTTTGTTTTTCTTTCTGGTCTTCAGGCCGAGAGCCGGTTTACCCCATGGAGTACATGGACCTGGACGTCCGATACCTGCTTTACCTTCACCACCACCGTGTGGATGGTCATTAGGGTTCATAACGGAACCGCGAACTGTAGGACGGATACCCATGTGACGTTTACGTCCTGCCTTACCAATGTTGATCAGGTCATGGTCAATGTTTCCAACCTGTCCGATGGTTGCGCGGCAGTTTAAGGATACCATTCTCATTTCACCGGATGGAAGTCTTAATGTGGCATATTTGCCTTCCTTAGCCATAAGCTGTGCGGAGTTACCGGCGGAACGAACCATCTGTGCTCCTCTTCCCGGATGAAGCTCTACGTTGTGTACCTCAGTACCAACCGGGATGTTAGCCAACGGCAGGCAGTTTCCGATGTGGATTTCTGCGTCAGGACCATTCATGATGGTTGTGCCGACTTCCAGTTTATAAGGTGCGATAATATAGGATTTTACGCCGTCTGCGTAGCAGATCAGTGCGATATTAGCTGTTCTGTTCGGATCGTATTCGATAGCAACAACCTTAGCCGGAATACCGTCTTTGTTTCTCTTGAAATCGATCATTCTGTATTTTCTTCTGACTCCGCCTCCGCGATGTCTTACTGTAATCTTACCCTGATTGTTACGACCGGAGTTTTTCTTTAAGGAATAAGTCAGGGATTTCTCCGGAGTAGTCTTTGTGATCTCAGAGAAATCAGAACCGGTCATATGTCTTCTGGAAGGTGTATATGGGTTATATGTTTTGATTCCCATTACTGTCTCTCCTTTCGTTTCCGAATATTTAGTCTCACGCTTCTATTGCGTATAATGTCTCGTCGTTTTTACAGACCTTCAAAAATCTGAATATCTGCGCTGTCCTCAGTAAGCTGAACGATTGCTTTCTTTCTTTTTGCAGTCTTTCCGTAAACCATACCGCGGCGTTTTTTCTTTCCGTCCAGGTTCATGGTGTTGACCTTAGCAACCTTTGCGCCTTCGAACATTTTCTCAACAGCCTCTTTGATCTGGCTCTTGTTAGCGTCCGGATTTACATAGAATGTATATTTTTTCTCTGCCATAGCAGTCATACTTTTTTCTGTAACGACTGGTTTTAAAATGACGTCATAATATTTTAAATCTGCCATTATGCGTATACCTCCTCAATCGTTGCAACTGCTTCTTTGGTAACAACAATTGTATCGTATTTCAGGATATCGTATACATTGATGTTATTAAGAGCTGCAGTTTTTACTGTTGGTAAGTTGTTAGCGGACTTAACCACAACATCGTCTTTCTCTTTTGTCACGATTAAAGCCTTCTCAACTTTCAGATTATCTAAAACTGCTTTGATTCGTTTTGTCTTGATCTCCGGTAATGTGAGCTCTTCTAAAACGATGAATTTATTCTCATTTACTTTCTCAGATAAAACAGACTTCATAGCGAGCTGTTTCTCTTTTTTGTTCATTTTTACGGAATAATCTCTTGGCTTCGGTGCGAATACCATTCCGCCGCCAGTCCACTGTGGTGCACGAATGGAACCCTGTCTTGCGTGACCTGTTCCTTTCTGTCTCCATGGTTTTCTTCCGCCGCCGCGTACTTCGGAACGTGTTTTTGCGCTCTGTGTACCCTGACGTTTATTAGCAAGCTGTGCTACAACAGCCTGATGAATTAAATGTTCATTAACCGGCACTGCAAAGATAGAATCGCTTAACTCGATTGTACCAACCTGAGCACCTTCCATATTATAAACAGATACTGATGCCATTTGTAAGTTCCTCCTTCCTTAAGCGCCTAGGCTTTTACTGATGTTTTTAATGTTACTAAAGCTTTCTTCGGTCCAGGAACAGAACCCTTTACCAAAATAACATTATTCTCTGCATCTATTTTAACTACTTCAAGATTCTGAACAGTAACTTTTACGTGTCCCATCTGACCAGGCATCTTTTTGCCTTTCATAACCTTGGACGGATCAGATGCCATACCGTTGGAACCTGCGTGACGATGGTATTTAGAACCATGAGTCTTAGGACCGGTATGCTGTCCGTGTCTCTTGATAGCACCCTGAAAACCTTTACCTTTTGAAATAGCAGTTGCATCTACTTTGTCGCCAGCCTCGAATACGTCGACTGTGATCTCCTGACCCAGTGTATAGTTCTCTGCGTCATCCAGTTTAAACTCTCTTACAAATCTCTTTACGGATGTGCCTGCTTTTTCAAAGTGACCTTTCATTGGTTTGGTGGATAATTTTTCTCTCATATCCTGGAAACCAACCTGTACAGCGCTGTAACCGTCGTTCTCAACTGTTTTAACCTGTGTTACCACACATGGTCCAGCCTGTAACACTGTAACCGGAATTAATTCTCCATCTTCTGCGAAGATCTGAGTCATGCCGATTTTTGTTGCTAAAATAGCCTTTTTCATTCTGTCTTCCTCCTAATTTCTACAGCGGATTGCAGCTGCTGCCGCAATCATACTAGTCTACAGCGGATTACCCAATATCAACCCGGGGCAATCATACTAGCCATAGGACATAAATTATTTGTTTTTCATCTTGATGTCGATGTAGACACCTGCTGGCATCTCAAGTCTTGATAAAGCATCAACCGTTTTCTGCGTAGGTGTGATGATATCAATCAATCTCTTGTGAGTTCTCTGCTCGAACTGTTCTCTGGAATCTTTGTATTTGTGAACGGCTCTAAGAATGGTAACTACCTCTTTCTTAGTCGGCATCGGAACCGGTCCGCTCACCTTGGATCCTGTTTTCTTGACAGTTTCGATAATGCTTTTTGCAGATGCATCGATTAATTGATGATCGTACGCTTTTAACGTGATTCTCATAATTTGACTTGCCATAAAAAAAGTCGCCTCCTTTTCGCACTTTTCATTCAGTACGACAAGCGGTGACTGTACACTCCTCCGTGTGTATCATACTTGATACCACACTGCGTCTCTACGCATCTGTAGATTGTATCTATTGTACAGTGACTTGTCGCCAGTATCTTGACTTGACATTCGCTCCACGGAAAACCTGCGCCATGCGCAGCAACCTCACGCTTCATCGCTATCATGTCACACAACATGTTTTATTATACACATATTTTACAGGAAATCAAGCACTTTTTAAAAAAAGTTCAGCTATGCGGCTGGCATGTGCAAAAACACCCGGAAAGCTTCTGCCCTCCGGGTGCTGCCATGCATTCTTCTCTGCTGTGCATTCTCTCTGTTATATGCATCCTTTTATATAGAAGAAATATTTAATCCTGCGGATTCACCAGAACATATCCTCCGGAGTTCGCCGTGCTGGAGAAATAGTGAGTCTTTACCGAGGAGGTACAAGGAATCATGTATTTTACGATTTCTTTTACCGTCGTATATTTTATCCTCTGATTCTGTCCCGACCATTTTCTCTGGGAGGAGTCTGCCACAATGACCTTACCGGTATCAGTGAGTCCCAGAAGAACCATCGTGTGCTTGCTGCGGGACCATCTGGTAGTGGTCTTGCTGCTGAATCTTCCATTGCGCTGGGTACGGTTATTGGTTTCTATGACCACAACATTTCCGGTTTTCAGATGCTTCTTTATCTCTTTTCTGGCACTCTTATTGTTAAATGTACGAACATACTTTGTATCTATTCCGACAGATTCCAGAACACGGGAAATCCCGTACATGGAAACCGGCATCTGTTTCATGATCGTCTTGCTGTAGTTTTTATTCCACACTGCTGTCCCGAAAACTTTTTTCTCAACGACATCTCTCACCTTCTGCGGCGTATAGTTTCTGTACTTCTTCGTGTATCCGGAGAGCACCGTGGTCAGGGAACTCACAGCGCAGCCATGGAGCGCAAGATATTTATCTTTCTTCCACGGTTTCTTATGCTGTCCGAAGATAGTGAAGTTCCTGACGCCTTTATCTCCGTTTACCGCCACTGTGATCTGACCCACATCGGAGTCTGAAGGCAGGCTGGCTTCCGGCGTCGTCACCGCTTTGGCCTGTGCCGCCGCCGGCGCCGCCAGCGACAGCGCCAAAGCGAAGGCCAAAGACCTAATTACTTTGTTTCCTGTGTTTCTTCTTATTTTAAATAGTCCAGTCTTATTCAATAGTCCAATCTCTCTTTTTATATCTTTTTATAATGCAGTTTTTATTTTTAGTTCCTGATATGCAGGCAAAACATTTCCTCTGTATCATCCCTGCGGATTGATCAGGATATATCCGCCGCTGCTGGATTTTCCTCCCCAGTAGATGGATGTGGAGGTAGCATTGGTGCACGGGAACATATATCCCAGCAGCTCGTAAAGTGACGCATACTTAATCCGCTGATTATCTCCGAAGATACTGGAGGAACGGTCAACAGAGTCTGCCACGATCACCTCTCCGGTATCTGTCATGCCCAGCATGGTCATGCAGTGATAACCGGTAGTCCACCTGTTGGCGGTGCCGCCGAATCTGCTGGTATTATCTACTATGAAGATAACCGGGTTGCCCGTCTTTAAATGCGCCTCGATCTCTGCCAGCGCGCTGGCGTCGTCGAATTCTCTGACCAGCTTGTAACCCACATTGTAGTTATCCAGCACCTTCGTCATACCATAAAGGCTGATCGGCATCGGACGGCTCTTGCTGGAATTAGTATCTTCCTTACTGTAATTTCGTACCCAGTCATCGCCAAAAAGATTTCTCTCCACGGTCTCCACCAGATATTTCGGATCTTCGGTATATCCGGCGTACGCGCTGAGTACGGTTGCCAGAGAGGAGGCTGAACAGCCGTGCCCCTGCATGTAATGCGGGAAGATCTCGCTGATATTATCTTTTCCATTCTGCTTCCAGATATTGTAGGTTCTGCTGGACGGATAACTGTTGATCGTCACCGTCAGCTTGTCTGTCCTGGTGTTAGACGGCAGATCTGACTTTTTGGTAGTGATGTTATTTGGGTTTATTACCTTAAGCTTGTAAGAAAGGACAGCCTTTCCGGTCTTGCACTGGATCGTCGTATCACCTTTCTTGATGGCCTGTACCGTACCGTCGGCGGCGACTGTCGCCACATCCGGGGATGAGGAAGTCCATGTGCAGGAATTACCCGTATTTAACGCCTCTACCTTATAGGATGTGCCTATAACCGCCTCGCTGACCGCATTGTTAAGACTTGCCACATAAACCTTACATTTAATCTTTCTTCCGCCGGAAGTAACGCAGACAATGGTTGTCTTTCCTGTCTTTTTGCCTTTTACCACGCCTTTGGAAGATACCTTCGCAACCTTTGTATTCTTGGAATACCATCGAACTGCTTTCGCATTGCGCAATTTCAAGGTGTATTTGTCTCCGTGAGCAAGAGTCAGTTTCTGCTTATTAAATCCGATAACGGTAACTTTACACCGGTAAACACGGTTTTTATATTTAGCCTTCACATAAGCAGAACCGCTCTTTAAAGCGTATACCTGTCCTCTCTCATCGACAGAAATCACTTTTTTATTACTGCTGGACCATTTTACCTTTTTGTTCTTAACCTTACGAAGCTTCAGCTTCTTTGTTTTTCCGGCCACCATAGTTATGCTGGTTTCGCTTAACTGTGTCGGTTTTCTGGCAGCACAGCCACTCTGAGCAAATATCACAAAAGCAGCCGCAAAGATCAACAGTGCCAGATAATGCTTTCCAAGTTTCTTCATTATTATTCTTCCCCCTTTACTGTTGAAAACTCTCCCTCTCTGAGCGCCGGACCGCGTTCTCTCAACAAAAACGAAGTCTCCTCTGCGCCTGTACTATTTATTGATCCTGTTCTATAAATTGATTCACATAATTGTAAATCATTTTATTTACCTTATCAGAAAAATGAAGCTGATAACTGGAGCTTTCTCTCATATAACGAACATTCGTCGTCCTATACTTCAGAGCATATCTGTATGCGCTCTTTTTATGGATCAGCCCCTGCTTTTTAAAAATGTTTTTATAAGTATCCACATAAGATACATTTTCAAACGAGGATTTAGCGATCAGGCTCTTCATCTTCTTGTTAAAGCGAACCACTTTGTCGTTGGTCACCGAGTTGCCTCTGTAATACAGCGCACTGTACACCGGATTCATGGATGTAATATAAAAATGATCCTCCGGATATTTCTTAATATAATTCTTCTTGTATAATTTCCAGTATTTCTTAGCCAGTGTCTCCGGACTTGCTGTCACTTTTTTTCCATTTACCCGGGTGGAAAACGGATTAACTTCCGTCTTATAAAGGTCATTTAATCCGGAAGAAAATACAACATTCTGCCGTCCCTCTTTATCAACTACACTTTTTATTTTGGAATCAGCCTTTAATACCAGGTCATACCCGCTGCCTCTTGCAGCATAGCAATCCCGGTAGGTAAGATACAGATATCCTCCGGAAACTCTTGCTTTATTTCTGTATGCCGTTCCGTTGGGCGCTTTCATATTCAGATCCTGATAGATCAGAACCGTCCGGGAATCACCTACCCATAAAGAAATGTCATCCTGTGTATCCACATTCTCTGCAGCCTGCGCCGTCATACCGCCGCCAAATAAAACGGCTGCTGCCATCAGCGCCGCCGCAGTCCGCGTTAACCAATTTTTATTCATAATTTTCCTTTCTGTCTCATATTAACTGTCATTTTTTCCGGCTGATGCTTTCCGCATCATTTTTCTCCAAAAAGGAGGAGCCGGAATATCCAAAATCTGCGAAGAATATATCTGGCCGACATAAAAGATCCCGCCACTCCCAGAAGGAAGCACAAGATCACAACCAGTATATTCGGTATATGCAGTATGTTCCACAATAGCAATCGCAATACCGTCTGCACGGGATCTGACAAAATATAGATATCCATACTGCTCTCACCCAGCGTTTTCAATCCCGCGGCAAGGCCTCCGGTAAACGTGCCGAACCAGAGAGATAGAATAATGCAGAGTATGCTCCCTGTCACAGAAGTAATGAATTCTGCCGCAGAAAAGCCTCCGTACAAAGCAGCATTACACCCAAGAAACAGTGCAGCCGCCAGAGCGACACACCATTTCTTTTCTTTCCAATGCAAAAATTCTTCATAATGTTCTCTTATACAGAGTCCTAAAATAAAGAAAAACAAATACTTTGGCGTCCGGATTCCCCAGTCAAAAGAAAAAGCAGCCGCCGAGAGTATAAAACTCAACGCGAGCATCGGAAGCAGCACTCTCCTCTTCACAAAGAACAATGCCGTTACCGATACCCAAAAGAGAGTGTACAAAAACCACATGGTAGTATTGGGATTAATCCCGATCACCAGCTTCCAGGCCGCGGAAAAATCATAGGGATTTCTGGCAAAGCGAGATAAAAAATATTTTAAAGGCATATAGAGAATACCCATGACAAAATACGGAAGCAGGAGTCTCAACATTCTGCTCTTGATATAACGGATATATTCCTCCGCCTTTGTGTACTGCAGAATCTTTACTGAAACAAAACCAGACAGAACAAAAAACAATGGCATATGAAAACTGTAAATCACCTCAATGAGCACATCCACCGCCGTATTGGTCACCCCGGTCTGTTTCAGAGCATGTCCCAGTACGACAAGGAGAATTCCGATTCCTCTTGCAATGGTGATCTCATCAAAATATTTTCTGTTTTGCTGTGTCATATTTTCCATCATACTTTCCCTTTATTATTGCCCTCTATTGTTACGGCCTGAATCACATTTTCTATTTTTGATACAAAACTGTTGTAGCGCAGCACCTTTTTCAGCCACTCGATCGCCACTGAAAGAACGAAATTATCCAAAAGCAGCACAAGAACGATCAGCCACCAGAAACGGAAGGAATAAGAAAAATCTTCAAACCATCTGGCGCGGATAAAGTTATGCAGTAAAAATATATTCATCGAATATCTTCCAAGCACAGCCAGAATCTCCCGCAGGTAAGGAATACCTGTCAGAAACAGCCAGGTAAACACAATCACCGCCAGCGGCGTCACACTGTCCGTGATATTTTCATGAGCCTGTCCAAAATCAGAATTCTTGAGCCACACAGTTCCCAGAATAAGCACTGCCAGCAGCGCAAATTCCACTGTCCTGGTAGCCGCTGTCCCTGTATGAGGAATCCTCCACCGTGCAATCCTTGGAAAAAGATTTTCCTGCGCGAACCAGATCCCCAGCACCATGACCGGAAGGTAACGCACAAGATTGGACATCTCCAGCGACAATGCCATCGGAAGGAAAACACTTAAAGAAAGGGTAAGAAACGCGCCGCACCGCCGGTATATATAATACAGCAGCGGGAGAAGCATAATTTCCACAAAAGCCAGACTCAGATACCACCAGGTTCCAATCAGTGTAGGAGTCCCGAACAAATCAGCCAGACCAAGAAAATCCAGAACCACATGGATGATCCGCGTCAGTCCCTGTCCATATACTTCAAAGCTGTCCGGCGCCCACAGGGCACAGCCCAGCACCGCCAGAATGAAAACCGGCCAGAAACCAGCAAGAATCTTCCATATTCTCCTGGCGGACATCCCCGATAGATTACTTCTGTCAAACTGTCCATTGTCATAAAGCCGCTTCAAAGCCAGCGTGATTCCATAAGCGGAAAGAAACACAAAAATTCCCACACACACTTTGGACCAAAGCGCCAGAGAAACCACAGTCCCCTTTGAAAAAGGCGCAAAAGAAACGCCATGCGCTTTGAAACTTACACCTGTCACATAACAATGATGGAAGAGCATCGCAATAATTGCAACGCCCTTCACAACATTTGTATCTTTTTTAGAAAACTGCATGTTTATAATCTCCTCTTCCCCAAAAGAACGGATTATTCATCAACAGAAAAAGGATTTGTCGGGAACAGAGCCGGATCTGTCGGGTCTGTCTTTCTTGAGCTTTTCAGTTTCCCTGTGGAATCTTTTAATTTAACAACTCCGAAAGGCCCTTTATTATTATTCTTTACAATATTAACCCACACACGCTCTTTTGTATTTGTCTTTGTAGCGACGTCATAAACAATCTTGGCATTTACTGCCTGCAGGCGGACACAATAGGAAGTATTGCTGCTGCCCAGTGTATTATAGTAGTCTGCGATCAAAGACTTGTTGTTTCCATATTGTCTGTAAACACTGCTGTGAATCAGTGTCGGGGTACCCGCGATTCGGACAGCCCACTGATATTTACGGGTTGTATTGTTCGGAACATGTACCCATCTCTTGGCTGAAGTTTTCATGAGGAAAAAGTGTCCCCTCGGCGTTCCGTTCGACTTGGCTGAAGTGGAACAGATAACCGTCTTAGCCGGGATGATATATTTTTTGGACTTCTTATCATACAGATAAAATGTCAGATTATGCGTCTTTGTGTTGATTTCGATGGTCATTTTACTCTTGATACATTTGTTGTATCCCCAGTCTTTAAATAAGTTTGTGGAAAGAGAACCATCTTCATTGAAATAATATTTGTATTTTTTCTTATCTCCTGTATAGCTTTTTAATTTCTTAAAGCCTTTTTTTCTGGCCTTGCCGTTTTTTAAATAATATCTCTTGCCGTCGACTTTTTCCCAGCCGTTGGCGTCGCTCTGGAATACGCCGTCAACATAGTATTTTCTGTCCTTAACTCCGGTGAATGGCTCTCCATTTTCATACAGGATTCCATTATATTCTCCGCTGCCGGTGAAAGCCGTCTCCTCGGCCTGCACCCTGGTCATCTTCTGTACATTTCCCGGCACAGCGGTAAAGCTGAAAGCATACAATGCCGCTCCCGCCATGACACCTGCCAGTACTGTTTTTTTCATGTTCATTGTTTTCATAAAATCCTCCTCTAATTTTTTTAATATACCTACTCTATCCTCCTGACCAGAAAAAGTCAAGCAAACCTCTTTCTTAATTCTTTCGCTTTTTCAACGATTATTTCTTTTTCGTAACTTTTCTTTTAAAAAACAGAAAAGAAGCGAATACCAGAGGCATAGCATAAATAATCGGAAATGCGTATCTTGGATGCCCTTTGATAACCGGCGCCAATACAATGATCGCATCACTCAGCAGAAGGGGCATCAAAACCATGACCATTTCCGGTATTCTTTTTCTTATGGCACCATAACATAAATAAATTAAAATCAAATTAAAAAACGCCATGTTTGCCAGCAGCCCAAAAACAGGCAGCGAAAAGAGCTCTTTATTGAATCCTGTTCTCCATTTATCTAATTTTTGAATGACCGGTATCTCGTGTATTCCCAGTTCATCTGCCAATTCTTTCGCCGCGGTTTTCTCCGGCGCGGTCGTATCATAAAGGGTATTATTTTCCACCAGCGGATATACCAGATAATAATTTTGATTCATCGTCGCCTCAATATAGGTGACCGGATGTTTCAATCCCTGTTGTATCCAGACCATGAAATAATTTTTCAGATCATCCATGGTTGCCTCTTCTTTATATGTCGCCTTCACCGGATCCGATATCTTGGGATCATACCGCTCTGCCAGTTTATTATAGCCAAGAACCGCCTTGATCGCCTTTTTTTCTTTTTTTGTCACCTCGTCCCCATGATCTCTCACGTAACGCGCCGTCTGCTGAAAAGGCAGCGATAACGCCTCTTTGATACTTCCGTCTTCAATCTGATAATGATGAACCATAGCGCTCTGCAGGCCGGACGCAGCGCCCGCTGACAGGACAAGGACTGCAAATGCCGTCAGAACAACTTTCGTTCCCGCCTTTTTCCTGTTTTGTATCACAAGCATAATGAGTATCAAAAGAATCATCGGATATATGACGTATTTCCCGTTATTTCTGAAAAGCACAGAGCCAATTATCGAAATACCCAAAAGAAGAAGATGCTTTTTCTTCATCCAGTATTCCTGCTTTAACACGATCATATATACAATCTCAATCACAAAAAGAACGATAAAATAAGAATAAATCGTATCTTTTATAATCATTCCAATGTATTGCGTATAATATGGCGAAACCACAGCGACGATTACTGTAAGCGTCCTCAGCCATACCGGGGCAGCCAGCTTTCGCATCGTTTCAAGCATATAGGCCATGATCAGCGCAAATAACAAGGTCTGCAAAAGGACATACAAAAACAGTCCCAGATTTCCGCTTCCAAACAGCTGCCCTGCTTTTTCTGAAAGTCCTGCCAGCACCGTATGCGCCGGCGGATGATGTGTCGTGAACTTTTGAACTCCAAAAAACTGGAGCATCTGATTCCATACATCAATGCACATTGTTGCCGGATACGATAAAAGCAGATTAGGCAGCCAGCACACAAATAAACCTGCAAAAGAAATCATAAAAGAATGCTTTGCATAGAGACTGCGCCAGCGGCTTTTTTCAGCCGGCCGCCAGTCCCATCCCGACTCCAGAAAAGCCGACAGCAATGCGGCCAGTCCTGCCAGCAGCCAGGTCACCCCGGCAATATACACAATGGTTTTTACCGCCTGTCCGGCTCCGGCATGGAGCAGCGCCAGCGAATCCACTCTCCGGAAACTTTCTCCCATCGCCCAGATAACCGCCAGAAAAAAGCAGATGACATATAAAAACCAGTCTCTCCTCGCTTTTTTGCTGTGCAAATATTTCTCAAGTATCACCAGGGCTGCAAAAACAGCTGTCGCGGCCGCCATGGTTCCCGTCAGACTAAGCTGAAAATTATAAAATATGTTCAGCATGCGGCTCCCTCCGGCCAGGGCATTCAGCTCTTCCGGCAATTCAAACCGCATGCATAACGCAACTGCAGTAATAAAGCACATGATCAGACGAACAATCATTTATCTGTCTCCTTTCCAACCTTCCCATAACTGTCCCACGCAAACGATTATACATACTTCCGCGAAAAAAGTCATCCTCCATTTTTAAATTGCTATAATTATGTTTGTATGATAAAATAGACACATTGTTTTTCAGGGGTTCTGGCAACTCACCACTGCCCCCGCAATAATATAAAAGGAGAAATCAATATGGATAAAATCGCAGTATTAATTCCCTGTTATAATGAAAGCAAAACCATAGAAAAAGTAGTTTCAGATTTCAGATCAGCCCTTCCGGAAGCCGTCATCTATGTTTACGATAACAACTCCACTGACGACACTGCCGCACTGGCAGAAAAAGCCGGCGCTGTCGTAAGGCACGAGTATCAGCAGGGAAAAGGGAACGTGATCCGCCGGATGTTCCGGGAAATTGACGCGGAATGCTACATCATGACCGATGGCGATGATACATATCCCGCCGAATATGCCCGTCAGATGACCGATCAGGTTCTCGAGAAACATGTTGATATGGTTGTCGGCGATCGCCTTTCCTCCACTTATTTTGAGGAAAACAAACGTCCGTTCCATAACATGGGCAACACCATCGTCCGTCAATCCATCAATTTTTTATTCAAAAGCAAAATAAAAGACATTATGACAGGATACCGGGCATTCAGTTATCAATTTGTAAAAAGCTTTCCTGTTCTTTCCAAAGGCTTTGAAATCGAAACGGAAATGAGCATCCATGCTATTGATAAAAATATGTACATTGAAAATGTCATCATTGAATACCGTGACCGCCCGGAAGGCAGCGAATCCAAATTAAACACATATTCTGACGGACTTAAAGTTTTATTTACAATCCTGCGGTTGTACAAGAACTACAAGCCGTTAAACTTTTTCAGCATTATCTCTTTGGTACTGACGATTATTTCTGCTGTATTTTTTATACCGATCCTGATCACCTATGCCAATAGCGGACTGGTTCCTAATTTTCCAACTTTGATCGTCTGCGGATTTATCGTAATGGCCGCGATTATCTCATTATTTGCAGGAATCATTCTTCAGACACTACGTCAAAAGGACCGGCAGCAGTTTGAGATGCGTTTGATCCAGATATCTGACTTAAAAAAATTTCACAATATATAAGACAAAAGCGTATAAGTCCATGAAAACTTATACGCTTTTATTTTATAATCCTTTAATTCGAATGACAAACGCGATTTTGTGCTTATTTAAATAATCATATGTCATTATCTTATCAGCACGGTAATAACGTCTTACGCTTCCTTTTGTTGTTGCGGCGGAACCTCCGTCGAGCCAGAGCTTCTCACCTTTTGCATTCTCGCCGGCGTAAATATTTGTATGAACGATGTCGCCCCATGCAACAATATCGCCCGGCTTTAAATTCTTTACTTTGCTTGTCTGCTTATTAATCCGGATGATCTCCACTTTTCCTCTCCAGGATTTAAATCTCTTAACGAGCCTTCCTCTGTTGGTGTAAAAAGTCTGTCCTTTTTTTAATACGCCAAACTCCTGCAGACACCAGGAAACATAAGATGCACAGTTTGCTTTTCTTCCATTTTTGACACTTTTTGCAAATGTGGACTTGCTGTGACTTCCGTATGTAAAATTGTACTTTGTCAAATCTTTCCCAACCTTCTGACACGCCTCAAGCCAACCGCCAATGTCCTGAGAATAATCAGACGCCTTCGCTTCCACCGATACTGGTTTAACGGCAAGAACCGCCACAATCATAACCATTGCGACCGCCGATATTCGAAGGCAGGTTTTCCAGTTTGCAAAATATGTTGTTATCATGATTCATTCCTTTCCAAGCATAATATTCTGTAACTTATCTGTAACAAATAATACACCAGATATTAACACTTGTCAAGGATATATTTAACACTTTTGTAATCTTCTAATCTAATTGTTACAAAACTGTTAAATAATTTATAAAATCTGTGTTTTTTCATGTATCCCTACATGTTTCGGAAATGCGTCGCCATGACCTGGTCTTTTTACACATGTTCTATATTATAACAGAATTTATACTGTTTTTCAAGAAATTATTTTATAACATGCAAAACCGTGCATGCAAAACTGCAAAACGATAGCACGCAAAACGCGCATATCAAGCAAAAGCGTATAAGCCGGCAAAGACTTATACGCTTCTATCTTATTTATTATCTTATAATCCTTTGATTTATACGCCTCTATCTTATAATCCTTTGATGCGAATGATAAAGGAAATCTTGTGGTTATCAAGATAATTATACGGTAATATCTGGTTGGCTCGATAATATCGTCTTGGCCGTCCGGGAGCCGTTGCTGCGGAACCGCCATCTAACCAGAGTTTTTCCCCATAAGAGTTCTCCCCGGCATAAATATTCATATGGACGATATCCTTCCATCCTACAATGTCGCCCGGCTTCAGATTTGTCACCTTTCCGGCCTTCTTCTTAACCTTGATGATCTTTACCCGCCGCTGCCACGTATCAAACCTTGTCACAAGCTTGCCGCCTTTTGTATACAGCGTATCTCCTTCTCCGACCACGCCGAACTCCTGCAGACACCAGGAAACATAAGCGGCGCAATTCGCTTTCCTTCCGTGTTCAATTCCCTCTTTTAAGGTATCCCGGCTTCGTATACCATATGTAAAGCTATGCTTGGTGAGCTTTCTTCCGACCTTTTGACATGCCTGGAGCCAGCCTTTCGTACTGTGAGGATAATCAGCGGCCTGAACAAGTGCCGGCTGAGTCGCGAAAACTGCTGTGAACACCGCTGCCGCGACTGAAATCCTGGCGAAGGATCTCCACTTTGTAAATAATGTTGCTTTCATACTTCCCTCTCCTGTAATTATAAAATATTGCTGTTTGCTTCTAATATATAAATTACATTGGTTATGGTCATATGTCAAGCGCCGATTACAGCTCCATTTACATTTCCTTCCATTTGCATTACCGCTTATTTTACCGTATAGTCCTCGTTCAGAAGTTCAAAAGCGTCTCTCAGCCCATCGGTAACCGTCACATTCTTGTCTTTGTCAATAAAAACCCCTTCCATTCCGTATTGCTCCAGCAATTCCATACCTTTTTCCTCTCCCAGCACAAAGCAGGCGGTACAAAGGCCGTCTGACAACAGCCCGGCATAGTTTTCCCATTCTCCTTCATCCGGGCAGACAACCGTGACAGAAGACAGACCGCTCTCTGACGGATATCCGGTGGATGGATCTAAAATGTGATGGTAGCGCTTTCCATCCTGCACAAAATATTTCTCATAATCCCCGGAAGTAGAGACACAGACAGTCCCGGGCAGACTGAGCACTCCCATATACTCGCCGTCCTCCTTCTCCGGATCCTGAATGGCCACATTCCAGTCTGTGCCGTCCGGCTTATCCCCATAGGCAAGAATACTGCCTCCTACAGCGATAACCGCTCCGGATACATCCTGCTGCTGTTCCAGATAATCTCTGATCACGTCACAGCCTATTCCTTTCCCCACGGCTCCAAGATCCAGGGTACATCCCTGTTCCATGGAAATCCCTCTGTCCTCATCTTCTATATTAATATAACGATATCCAACATGAGTAAGGGTCTCGTCTATTTTGTTTTTTTCCGGCACTACCGGATTTTCACCCTCAATATTCCAGAGGCGGGTCAGATTGCCGATGGTCGGATCAAAGGCCCCGCCGCTTCTCTCCGCCAAATCCAGAGACACTTTCGTCCAGTTGTAAAAATCTTCGCTCATGGCGACTCTCTCACCTTTTGCACAGCGCGCATTAATCTGCGCGACCTCACTGTCTTCCTCTCTCCAGGAAAGCTGCCCGGTTTCTATCTCAGTCAGACGATCGGCAATCTCCTGTGTCACATCCGTCTGACCATATACTGTCTCCTGCAGCACTGTATCCATAACAAAATTTGTTGCTGAAAATGTTTCCGTTTCTTTCCCGTTCTGCGTTTTCGCAGCACAGCCAGACAGCGACAGCAACACCCCCATCACCAAAACAGGTGTTATTGCCCGAACACCTTTCGGGAACATTATGCCGTTTCTCTTTGTATGCCAATGCCGGAAAATATGCAGTCTGTTCTTTCGTATTTGTTCCATCCTGTATTTCCTTTCTTCTTATTCCATCGTCTGCCGGATTACCGGAGCCAGACGGCGTATCAGAAAACCACTCAGAAATCCGATGATGAGACCGGCAACAAGACCGGCGACGATCAAAATCGGGAGATAATAGACCAGCGCTCCTGTCTCAAGCACCAGAATCGCCACGAGAATCTGCCCTGCATTATGGAAAACACCGCCAGCCACACTGACGCCGATGTAAGAAAACTTATCTGTGCTTTTCAATAACATCATAACCAGAATACTGAGCACCGCGCCGGCTGCACTGTATACAATTGAAAAACCAGTGCCGAACAAAATGCCTGACAGTAAGATCCGGACGGCTGTAATGCCCGCTGCCGGCCTGGCTCCCAGCGTATACAGCAAAACCATGGTCACAATATTGGCAAGCCCCAGCTTTACGCCAGGCACTCCCAGATTGACAGGTATCAGCTGTTCCACATACCCCGCCACCAGCGCCAGCGCCAGAAACATTCCATAAAATGCGGTTTTTTTCCCATTCTTCATTACCTGCTCTCCCATCTTCCGGAAGCTCCGCATGGCAGCACCAGGCCGCTGGCACTCACAGGCAGGCCGATTTCTTCTGCCTCCACGATACCTCCGTTTTTTTTTGCCACCGCGCTTCCAAGCATATAGGAAAGCACTGCCGGCTGCAGGCCGGTGGTATAGGAATTGATCAGGAAAAACAGCGGATTCTCTGACAAAAGCTTCTCACAGAGACAAACAAGAGAATAAATCTTCTCCTCAATCTTCCACACCTCCCCTTTCGGTCCTCTGCCGTAAGATGGAGGATCCATAATAATTCCATCATAGTGATTGCCCCGGCGGATCTCACGTTCTACAAATTTCACACAATCGTCCACCAGCCACCGGATGGGAGCCTCGGACAATCCGCTGGCAGCGGCATTTTCTTTTGCCCAGGTTACCATTCCTTTGGAAGCGTCCACATGGGTGACAGCGGCGCCGGCGGCAGCGGCAGCTAAAGTAGCGCCTCCTGTATAAGCAAACAGATTCAACACCTTCACAGGGCGTCCGGCATTATGGATTTTCTCAGAAAACCAGTCCCAGTTTACCGCCTGCTCCGGGAATAGTCCCGTATGCTTAAAGCTGAATGGTTTTAAATGAAAGGTCAGGTTCCTGTAATGCAGATCCCACTGTTCCGGCAAATCAAAAAATTCCCATTGTCCGCCTCCCTTTTTACTTCTGTGATAATGGGCGTTCAGACGTCTCCAGCGTCTGTCCTTCTTTTCCGTATCCCATATAACCTGAGGGTCCGGACGCAGCAGGACATATTTCCCCCAGCGCTCCAGTTTTTCTCCCGCGCTGCAGTCAATCACTTCATATTCTTTCCAGTTTCTGGCTATCCACATAATCTTTCCTTCCTTTTCCTTCTGTATATATTCACAAAGACGAACTATCTCTGGCTAATCATATCACAGGATGTTTTTGGTGACAAGAATGCCTCCCGGGAAGTTCTTCACATTTTTTTATCAAAAAAAGACTGCACACAGAAATTGTTTGTTCTCTGCCATGCAGTCTCCTGAGAAGAAGGATGAAAGTTATGAAGAATCTTTTATTATAAATTATTTTTTGCAAATCAGCCCGTTCTATAGAAAATGTTCGTACTGTTTGATAATCCCGATGCCAATGGCATGCGGCCCGGTGTGTACGGCAATGGTAGCGCCAATCTGAATAAAGCTGATATCTTTGTCGGCGGCCGAAGCATGGATCTTCTCCGCTGCTCTGTCATAAAACGCTCTGCCCTCGTCCATATCGTACCCGTATCCCACAGCAAAGCTATAATCTTCCATGGACTCTCCTTTATCTTTAAAGTAGCCTTCCATGAGACTGATCGTCTTTAATACCGTCTTTTTGCGGCTCCGTCCAATACCGGACGCTTCGATGGCGCCGTCTACCAGCGTAATCAGCGGTTTTAAAGACAGGGCGCTTGTTGCCAGCCCCGCCAGCTTTCCTATTCTTCCGCCGTGTTTCAGATAATCCACACTGCCTACCGTAAAGAAAATACGGTTCGTCTTTTTCATTTCTTCCAGAATACGGACACAGGTATCGTATGGAACATTATCCATGCACATCCGGCCCGCCTCAATGACCATCAGCCCTTGGGATACCGTCGCCGCCTCCGAATTAATGACCGTAATCTTCGCCTCCGGATGTTCCTCGCAGACAATCTCCCTGGCATTACAGGCACTGTTGTAGGAACCGCTTAATGACGGCGTGAAACAAATACAGATAACCGGTACATTTTCATTAACATATGGCATAAATGCATCGATATAATTCTGCACCGACGGCAGAGAGGTCTTTGGATACACATGAGGATTATTTACCATGCGTTCATAAACATCCCGGATCCCTATCTCTTCAATCTCCTTATAGTACGTTTCATCGTCAAAGGAAATGTAAAAAGGGATAATATGAAGCTGGTATTTTTCTATGATATCCTTACTCAAATCACAGCATCCGTCACTGATAATTTTATAATTCATAGTGGTCTCCTTTTTCTTTCTACAATATGACTTCCATACAAGAAGACAATCGCATCGCATTTTACAGAGTGCCCTGCATCATATTCTTGTTTTACATTCCACATAATGTAGTTTTTATTTCTATATTGTAATATTATCAGTACCGTTTGTCAATATGCTGTCAGAACTTCACAGTGAAGAATTCCACAAAACAGGATTCGCCGTCCGCAGCGGTCATTAATAAATCAATATGCGGGGATTTGCCGCAGGATCAAGCTTTTTCAGCACACGTTTCATATATTTTTTTGAGATGGCCACACATCCTGCCGTAGCTCTGTTTCTTGAGCAGTGAAGGAAAATCGCACTGCCCCTGTTTGCTTTTCCCTTTTTATTATATCCGATGGAAACCGCGTAATCATATACGCCCCTGTAATCAATCAGATGTTCCCCTGTGCACTCATGCCCCGTTTCATCCCGGCGAATCAGCTTATTATAATATCCGCTGTAAGAATCGCCGCACCAGTAATGCTGACTGTTTACTTTTACATAAGGCATTTTAGTACCGGGATTGCCCAGAATTCCGAAACCCTGATCAAGAGAATAGAGACCGGTCGGCGTCTTCTGATCTCCCTCTCTCTTTTTGTCGATACCACGTCTTCCGACCCATGCCGTACATACAAACTTTTTCTTCCATTTACCCTTGCTGTTTTTTATGTAAAATCGAAATCGTCCTTTGCTGTTTCCTTTATACCGGACCACCGCAAGCTGGGAAACCTTTTCCGGTACAGAGTATTCTTCCGGAATATTCAGCGCATTCACCTGCATCCTTCCCATAAATACCCCCGCTCCCACGCACAACATGCCGAGAAAGACCATCCGTCTTCTCTTCGGGAACACAACAAACTTTCTTCTTATATTATTCAATTCATTTTCCTCCATTCCTGTTCGCCGCAGACTTTCATCTGCTATACAAAACCCTGCAGACCGTTATTCTGTTTTTCAGTATATCATAGAAATCTGTATTTGCAGAAAATTTACAACTTTTTTCATTGACAATTTTTTGAATTGATTTACAATGAAAGTACGAGCAATAACTAACCATTTAACAAGGAGTACTACAAGATGAGAAAAACAAAGATTATTTGTACACTGGGACCTGCCACGGACAACGATGATGTCCTGGAACAATTAATTATTGAAGGAATGGACGTGGCAAGATTTAACTTTTCTCACAATTCCTGTGAAGAACAAAAAGAAAGAATGGACAAGGTCAAGGCTTTGCGAGCGAAACATCATCGTCCGGTTGCCTGTCTGTTGGATACCAAAGGCCCGGAGATTCGTATTAAGACCTTTAAAAATGGCAGCATCCATTTGGAAAGGGGCCAGGATTTCTGCCTGACTACCAGAGATGTGGAAGGAACGGAAGAGATTGTAAGTGTAACTTACGAAGACTTCATTAAAGATATTTCCATCGGCTCCAGCATTTTGATCGACGATGGTCTTATCGAGCTCACCGTTACTTCCATTGATGGAGAAGACGCACACTGCCAGGTTATCAACGGCGGAACGATTTCCAACCGCAAAGGCGTAAATCTGCCTGGCGTGAAGATTTCCATGCCATATTTAAGTGAAAAAGACAAATCTGATATTCTGTTCGGCATTCAGGAAGATGTTGATTTTATCGCTGCTTCCTTTACAAGAAATGCAGACGATATCCGCCAGATCCGTCAGCTCTTAAAGGAAAATGGAGGCGAAGATATCCGCATTATCGCTAAGGTGGAGAATGCCGAAGGCATCGAAAACATTGATGAGATCATTGAGGTTTCTGATGGCGTCATGGTAGCCCGCGGCGACATGGGCGTAGAGATTCCGGAAGAGGAAGTACCGATTCTCCAGAAAATGATCATTACCAAAGTATGCGCCGCCGGCAAGATCGTTATCACCGCGACACAGATGCTGGATTCCATGATCAAAAATCCGCGCCCTACCAGAGCGGAAACCACTGACGTTGCCAATGCCATCTTTGACGGTACGAGCGCTATCATGCTCTCCGGCGAGACTGCGGCCGGCGCTTACCCTGTAGAGGCTTTAAAAACCATGTCCAAGATCGCTATGCGTGCTGAGAGAGCCATCAACTATCAGAAACGTTTCAGCGCTCTGACATTAAGCGAGAACCCTGGCGTGACCGACGCCATCTGCCACGCAACCTGCAGCACAGCTTATGACTTGAACGCCAAGGCTATTATTACGGTAACCAAATCCGGTTTCTCCGCAAGGATGATTTCCAGATACCGTCCGGCCTGCGATATTATCGGCTGCGCCATTGAAGATAAAGTCTGTCGGCAGCTGAATCTGTCCTGGGGTGTTCGTCCAATTCTTCTGAAGGAGGAATGGGAAGTATTTGTTCTCTTCGACCGCGCCATCTCTGCAGCTAAAAAGAAAGGCTACCTGGAAGACGGTGATGTGACTGTCATCACCTCCGGCGTTCCGATCGGACGTTCCGGAACTACAAATATGATGAAGGTTCAGGTTGTGGATTAGTCCATATTCATTGCCGCTCCATTTTGCGGCATATGCAAATGCATAAAAGCACCGGCCATTGTGATGATTTGCCATCACAACGGCCGGTGTTTTTGATTTCCTGTTTTTTAGTTTTCCGCTTTTCGTCTTGCCATTTCAGAAATAAAGTGAGATAATAATAAAGTTTGAGAAATTTAAAGGAGGAAAACGTATGAAATCATTTTATTCATGGTACAAACAGCACATCACCGGGGCTATTTTCATCGGCCTGGTGCTTGGAATCCTGACAGGTTTATTCCTGGCCGGACGCTTTGAGCCAGTCCTGACGATCACCGGTCTCGTGGGCGGCATCTACATGAACGCCCTGAACATGATGATCTTTCCGCTGGTTTTCTGTTCCATCATTATGGGAATCTCCAGCATCGGCAACATCCGCACCACCGGAAAGATTACCGCGTCCACTATGGTCTACTTTCTCTGTACGACAGCTCTTGCCAGTCTGGTTGGCCTTATCATTCCACGTCTGATCGATCTGGGAAAAGGCGTCACATTTGAAATGTCCACTTCTGATATTCAGGCAACAGAAATGACAAGTATCCTCGATACCATCGAGAATCTGATTCCTGCCAATCCCGTCACCGCTTTTGCGGAAGGAAATATGCTTCAGGTACTTGTATTTGCCGTTATCATCGGATTTACCATCATGGCAGTCGGCGACAAAGGACAGCCTTTATTAAATCTCATTGATTCCATCCATGAAATCTGCCTGAAAATCATCAGCACCGTTATGTACTTTACTCCTATCGGTGTATTCTGTACCATTGTGCCGGTTGTTGAATCCAACGGAACATCCACCATTATCTCTCTGGCGACCCAGCTTATCATTCTGTACATTGCCTTCTTCGGATTTGCTTTTATCGTGTACGGTCTGTCGGTGAAGTTTCTCGGAAAAGGAAGTCCCGTCAAATTCTTTAAGGCTATTCTTCCTGCCGCACTGAATGCCTTCGGCACCTGTTCCAGCTCGGCAACCATCCCGATCAGTAAAAAATGTATGGAAGAAGATTACGGCGTCTCCGAAAAGATTACCAGTATCGTCATTCCTCTCGGAGCTACTGTAAACATGGACGCAGTGTCTATCCTGATGTCTTTCATGATCATGTTCTTTGCCAACGCCTGCGGCGTTAATATCAGTATCGGACTTATGGCTGTACTTCTTCTTGCAAATGTACTGCTCTCCATCGGTACTCCCGGAGTTCCGGGCGGCGCCATCGCATCTTTTACAGCTCTGGCTTCCATGGCCGGTCTTCCTGCAGGAGTCATGGGTGTGTACATAAGCATCAACACTTTGTGCGATATGGGTGCCACCTGTGTCAACGTCATCGGCGACCTGTCATGCTGTGCAGTACTGAAAGACAGGATAAAGTTAGACAGCAGAGCAGACCATTAAGCAGATTATTACTGTGCCTGCGTTTTCAATCTGCCAGATTATAAACACATTGTCACATGGTCTGCCGGTTCATGCCGAATTCTTCACAGAGCGCTGCAAAGCGCTCTTTTTCTTTCTCTTTCACTGCCTTGGACAGATCATTCATGCAGTGATGAATCACATCGGCATCTTTCAGTACCTCATCCATCGGCCCGTTTTCCACCAGTTTATCATCGTGATGATAAATGGCAGAACAGATGATCTCCGTCTCCTCACCGCTGGTGAGACCAAGATCTGTCAGAATCTCTCTGGCCAGTTCTGCTCCCTTATGTGCGTGATCGTCATAGGAACCTGTTTTATACGCATGCATATCATGGAGCATGGCTGCCATGGAAGCAAGTTCCGGATCCTCTCCCCGTTTCTTCGCAATCATTGTGGCTGCCAGCGATACCCCATATAAATGCGCTGCCGCACTGATCATTTTTTCTTTGTTTTCCATCTGCAATAATTCAGCATCTACGTATTTTCTCAATTCTTTTAAACGACTCATTTTTTCTCCTTTCTCCCGTTTATTCACAGCCAGCCTGTTTATCATTACCGGAATAATCTACATGTTTCCTCGCCATGCCATTTCAAGTATATGTCTGGCCTCCCGTATCACATTGCTATCGGTCCGGTAAATTTCAAACTCACTGATTCCCGGAAGTCCCATACTCACCTTTGGATTACGCCACTGCATCTCACTTTCCATCACCTTTTTTCCCGACATGTGGAAATGTCTCGCCGGCATCTTTGCAAGAAACAGACGGATAATCTCCGGTGTCACACCGGCGCCGATCAGAATATCAAGTCCCTCAGGCGCTCCCTCTATAAGCTTTCCCAGAACTTCCATGCCTGCCAGGCAATCCGCCTCCTGCCCTGAGGTCAGAATCGTATCCACACCCAGCTCAGCCGCCTGCTCCATCACTTGAAAAGGCTCCCGGGACACATCGAATGCCCGGTGCAGGGTAATGCGGCAGTCACCCGCCGCCGCAATCATCTCCCGCATCTGCGGTATATTCAGACTTCCATCCTTCTGAAGACTTCCCATAACAATCCCATGGGCCCCTTCTCTCGCAAACGCTTCTATCTCCCGGCACATGATCGCAATCTCATGCCCCGTATAATGAAAATCACCGAACCGAGGGCGAATCAGCACATTGATATCAATATCCGACTCTGACCGGATCTCCCGAAACAGTTCCAGCCCCGGCGTTGTTCCCCCAATGACCAGATCCGCGCACAGTTCCAGCCGCGTAGCGCCGCCTGCCGCTGCTTCCAGTGCAGATTCTGTACTGTCCACACAGACCTCAAGGGTGAATGGTCGACGTTTCTCTTTTTTTAACCTTGTATCCGACATCATAAATAACGAATTCCTTTCTGCTACGTTCATATTCCGGCATACAGACACGTTTATAGAAATTATTTTAATACATTTCCACAGGCATAACAACAATATTGTTACAATAATTTTTATATTTTTTCTATTGTTTTTCTTGAAAAAACTGTTATAATAAATACATCAAAATATATTGAAAATCCAATGCACGTTACACATCACAAAATAACAGGACACATCTGAAAGATGCATAAAAAATATCAAAATCTTTATGAATCATCAGGCAGCGGGCACATTTTGGAAACACTCCTGCCGCTGCCCGCCTGGAGAGACGCAGCCGACAGCAAGGAGGGATCAGAATGGCTGCGCAGCACACTACTTACGATGATGTCTTTCGTACCATACTCAACGACTGCCGGGATCTTATCCACCCTCTCTTAAATGAGATTTTCGGAGAACATTACTCCGGCAGGGAACCCATCCACTTCGGGACCAACGAGCATTTCATGAACCAGCAGCACGGACAAGGTGATAAACGCATCACCGACAGCAGCTTCACTGTCTCCGGCATCGTTCTCATCCGTTACCACCTGGAATGCCAGAGCACCGGCGACGCCACCATGGACCGGCGGATGTTCGAGTACGATTCACAGATCGCCCTGGACAACAGCGAGAAGCTGGACGACTCCCTCGTTCTCTCATTCCCGAAGTCCGCCGTACTGTTTCTAAGGCAGACGGCAGGCACCCCGGACAACATGCAGATTCGTTTGAAACTGCACAATACACAAAAAGAAGTCACTTTAGAGATACCAATCTTATCCATTGTAAACTATACCACCGACGAGCTGTTTCAGAAGAACCTTCTGATTCTTCTTCCTTTTCATCTTTTTTATTACGAGAAGCAATTTCCGAAGATGGAGCAGGACACAGCTCAGCGGGGGCACCTGAGAGAAATCTATAGCAACATACGATTACGCCTGGAAGAGATGGCCAGACAAGGCACGATTACAGAATACACCTGCCGGACCATTCTCGACCTGAGCCGGCGGATCGCCGAAAGCCTGTGCCAGAAATATGACAACATCAGAAAGGAGATCATTAGTATCATGGGTGGAGAAATACTGGAATATGAAGCAAAAACAATATTGAACGAGGGTAAAAAACAGGGATGGATCCTCGGACGCGAGTCCGGGCTGGCCGAGGGGCATAAATCCGGACTAGCTGAAGGACGTAAATCCGGATTGGCCGAAGGACATAAATCCGGGCTGGCCGAGGGTTTATCCACTGGACGCATGACGACGTATCTGGAACTTGTCAAAGAGGGCATATTAAATATCAAAGATGCGGCCAGGCGTATTCCTATGGATGAGGCGGAGCTTCAAAATTTACTAAACAAATGAAATTTCAAAAATAGTCTATAAATAAAATTTTAATCCAATTCATCACAACATATATTTACTGGACAATTGCAGAAATTCCCGGAAATACTGAACTGCCCTCCAAAAGTTAGTTTTTGGCTCCAACTTTTAAGGGTACCTCATACAACAATTCCGGGAGTTTCTTTCAGCATTATCCGCTGTTCTCACTTAATATACTTCAATAGACTTTTTATTCATCTATTTTAATTTTCTGAAACGGAAATACCTTCTGGCATATTCGCATTGTCACCATCCGACATTTGCTCTGCAACTGCTTTCTCTTCTTTCGGCTTCCGGTATATCAATTCTACCGCCACAAAAGCTGTAATCGGAACAGCAAGAACGATACCCAGACTGCCGGCAAGGCTCTGCATGATCTCAATGCCGATGTTGTTGGAGTTGATGAGCTGATTATATCTTAAATCGTAGGCGTAGTTGGTAACAAGCGTAGAAAGAGCAGTACCCACGTAAGCCAGAATTAAAGTATCCACCATGGTTCCCATCATATCTCTTCCCACATGAATACCGGACATGAAAAGTTTCCTCTTACCCAAGTTCGGATCTGTTTGATGAATTTCCTGAATAGTAGATGCCACGGACACACCCACATCTGTGACTGCGCCAAGGGCAGAAATAATAATTCCGGAGAAAAGAAGTTCGCCAATTTTAATCGGTGTCAACTGTGCCACATAATTTAATGTTTCAATATCTGATACGTTATATCCGCTGATTCCTGCAAAATGTCCAAAGATCAATGCCGCTACCGCTGAAGCAATCACTCCAAAAATCGTTCCAATGGTTGCCGCCACTGTTTTTGTCGACAATCCTCCAATCATCGACATGGAAAACACAGTGGCAATAGCACAAATGATTACGGACATTAAAATTGGAGAATATCCTCGATATATCAATGGGAACAGAATGAAAAAAATCGTAACTCCTGTAAAAGCAAGACTCAGAATGGATTTAAATCCTTTCCATCCTCCAATCAGACAGACGCAAAGTACAAAGAAAGCTACAAAACCATAAATTGCCATACTTCTGTCCTGACTATATACAGTCACAACATTCGTATTACCTGAAATGCTGACAATGGCGATAACATGCATTCCTACCTCGCAGTCGGCTCCAAAAAGCTGTCCATTAGGGCTGGTGGCTTCTACTTCCTGTCCTTTCAATTCACCACTTTGAATTTTTAATACAACTTCCTGATTACCATACCGGTTTCCATCTTCTTGAATATTATCTCGAATAATTTCCGTAACAACTGCCTTCTCATAACTTTGTCCGGTCGTTGAAATTAATTCTGCCTTTTCAATGTTATTACAATATATTAACACAGCAATATAAATTATCGCCATAAAAATGATTGCTGTGATTTTTTTCCAATTCATTTTTATTTTATTCATTGTTTCACTCCGTTTTCAACTTTCATGACATATTCTCTCAATTCTGATTTACAAACACATTTTTAATCTATATTTCAAAAACAGACAACCGGGATATCCCTCCATGGACATCCCGGCTATCTTCAAATTAAATGGAATATTTCCTAACGAACGTTAAGTTTCTTCACTTTACTGAAATTGCCAAATACTTTCTGTCCGTTTACATTCTGGTAAGCGCGTACTTTTACGTAAACTTTCTTACCGACTTTCATTTTCTTTAGCACCTTGGAAGACTTAGAAGCTTTATTGACATTAACTGTCTTCACTTTCTTTTTAAAGCCTTTCTTGTATGTATACTGGATCTGGTATCCGTCTGCACCATTGACAGTATTCCATTTTACTTTAACTTTGTTTCCAGCTTTATTGGTAGCCTTAACACCTTTTACCTTACTTACTGTTGCTGTAGCAGCTGCAGGAGTCTGTGTATTCTGCGCACCGTTATTTACATTTGCATTATTGTCAGATCCTGTGTTTGTATCAGTATTGGTGTTATTGTTATCATCTGCCGGCTGCTGTGGCTCTTCCTGCTGATTATCAGTTTTAACGATTGTATATGTGGAAGAACCTTCTACTCTTTCCTGAGTAGTTGCATCGTAAGTTGTTACGGAGAATGAATCATCTGTTACGCTGATTACAGAGTATGTAGGAGTCCATGTCTGACTTCTCTCTGCGATGTAATCCTGCTGAGTCGGAATTAATTCATAGAATTTGGAACCTGTTGCAGAGTTTGCTTCATAATACACTGTTCCTTCCGGATTTGTAATCGTTCCGCCTTTTACATCACTCTTTAATTCATAGCAAAGATTCTCGCTCTGATAATTTTCATCGCCACTCCAGTTGCTGTTGTCGTATGCAGCATGCTCCTGTCCGTCTCCGGTCAGCTGATAAGTTCTGGAATAAGTATGGTCATGTCCCTGCAGAACAACATCGATGTCGTATTTATCCATTAGTGGAGTAATCTGTGTACGGAGGACCATACCGTCTGAATCAGAATGATCTGCACCAGAACCGTAAATATCCTGATGGAACATTACAACACGCCATTTCGCATCCTGGTTTTCTTCTACAGCTTTTTTAATTACATTTTCATGAGTCGCACAGTTGTAGTTGTTAGTATCCAGGATAATGAAAAGAACATTACCATAAGTATAGTAGTAGTCTGTTCCTGCTGCAGTTTTTCCTGCTGTATAATCATCACCTGCATTTTCCTGTGTATTAGGATTATTATAGTGATAAGAATACTGCGGTGAACCAGAATCATGGTTACCAATTGTTGTTGCCACTGGTAAAGATTTTAAAGCATTTGCTCCCAGATATCCCGCATACTGAGCCTCATTATTGTTGGTATTTACCTGATCTCCTGCAGATACCATAAAGCTGACATCAGGATTTTCCTTCATGGCTTTATTCAGTACCTGGTTCCAGTTATAAGAATCATTTCTGGCCGCTAACTCTATACCATTATCCTGATTCATACCCTCGCCTTCTGCGTTTGTCTGACCACTGCTGGCACCAATCTGAGGGTCACCTACATAGAGGAAAGAAAAATCTGAGAAGGAATTGGTCTTGTAAGTTTCCACATTCTGCCATACTCCATTCTGGCACACCTGATAATAATATGTGGTGTTCTCTTCCAGACCATCAACAGTAACTTTGTTGGAATACCAATGATCATTCTCACCAATATAGTTATCATTATAATCATATCTATCAGAATCAAAAATTGATTTTAAGCTGCTTGTGATTTCTTCCTGTTCTCCGGAGAATAATCTCGCATTTCTCATTGACTGATTTGTAGCGATTCTTACCTGCGGTGCCTGATCTGTACGGCTATACCACGCAAAGTTTAATTCTGTCTCATTCTCACCTGGTGTTAAGGATACATTTTCCCAGTCAGATTTGATGGTATCCCATTTTTTCTTATAATTTTCCCAGCTTCTTGTCTGTGAAGCGGACGCATCATTCCAGTGCTCTGTTGCAGCGCTAGCTCCCATCGGCATTGCCGCTGCGCCAAGACCAAGACATAAAGATAAAGCTGCTACGCCTGCAAAAGCTCTAAATTGATTCTTTCTCATAACTTAAATTACCTTTCGCCCTTTCTGTTTTGTTTTTGTAGATTTTCTTCACATGCATGTTATCTTTATTTTAGGAATGCATCGTAAAGGATTCTACCTTGCTTTCGTAAAAAAAAAGTAAAAATTAACAGAAAAAGCAAAAGGTAATTGGCTTTTTTCTTTATTAAATTTGCTATTTTATGTTTATTTCCTTTTTAATATAAAATGGCGCTTTTTGGGATACAAGTCAAAAGGAAGTCCATAATTGACTGATAATTAATATATCTTTTTTAAATATTTCGCCAGTTTCTTGCAGGCTGTTTTGTTCAGGTCGGCGTAATCGAAAACGATAATGCCGTCTATGTCGTTTTTGACCACGTATTTCGCCATCTTTTTGAGGAGCGTCTTGCTTTTCAGCTCTTTCCGCTCCGCTTTTGTGGTTCCGTTGGACGGCTGACCCATTTTGTAGGCAGGGATTCCGATGTAGAGTTTCACCTTGCTCTGATCCACCATGTCGGCCCAGCGGTCTGTCATTCTGTCGAACTTCGCGGTCTTGTGGGAGAAGCCCCAGTATATCTGCGGAGCGATGTAATCAACAAATTTTGTAGAATTTGTCCATTTTTTGATGTTGACATAGTAGGAATATTTGCTGTTCAGGCTGTCGATGTTGCCAGCCGGGCTGATGCCGAACACCACGTCCGGATCAATGGCGTCGATGGCTTTTTTGATGCCTTTTACCAGCTTGTTGACCTGTTTTCTTCTGTAGTTTTTGATGGACATACCGTTCTGCTTCTCAGTGGAGGCGTTATATTCCTGGGCATCAAATGTTTTGTTGTAGTTGCTGGATGAGAAGCTTGGATAGAAGTAGTCATCCATATGTATGCCGTCCACGTCATAGTTACGCACAATCTCTTCCACGCCGTCGATGATCAGCTGGCGCACCTCCGGTTTGGAAGGATTATAGTAGAGCTGACCATTGTAGGACAGTACATTTCTCCGCTCGGAAGCGTTGCTGGATTCGTGCCATTTTCTGGCCGGATTATCTTTGGAAAGCTGTGAATAGCTGGTGTTAAAAGATACCCGGTACGGATTAATCCACGCCTCAATGGCAAGACCCTGTCTGTGAGCCTCCTCCACCATGATTTCCAGCGGGTCGTAGGAAATGTCCCGTCCCTGTTTTCCGGAAATGTACGCGGAAGTCGGGAAGATGTCAGAATCATAAATGGCGTCGCCGGTCGGACGAACCTGCACGATGATTCTGTTCATTCCACGGGTTTTACATTTACTTACTACGTTCCGAAAGAAGCTGGTAAATTCTGATGCATTGTTGGAATCCGCAGAGTCCAGATACTCTTCATAATCATAATAAGAAAACCACACAGCTCTGTAATCGTCTGACGATGCAGCCGCTTCCGTCTGTACCGGAGCCAGGATGCCGCAGACCATAAGAAGAGCCAGCAGTATAGCTGTAATACGTTTTTTCATTATCTTCCTCCTACTCGTTTTGTTCTTCTCTTCGTCTTATTCTTTGCCGTCAGGCTTCTGTCACACAGGGCTGCTACAGGACAAAGCGCAGCAGTCCCAGAATCAAAAGGTGAACCGGATAGAACAGATAGAAAAACCACTGAAAAAATTTTCTTCCCCTTTCCATCCGTTTTCCGTTGTACCAATACAGAATGCAGTAAGCAGACAGAGCTACTCCCGCTGTCGCCCCCAGCGCATAAAAAAGCAGCCCGGCCGGTGTGAAGCGGCCGATGCCGGAGAGCAGCGTGAAGACGCCGAACGTTCCCACCGCCCAGGTGTATGCCGACCGTCTCCTTTCCTCCGAACCGTCTGCCCAGACAAACAGCCAGGTAAATACGGCTGCAAAAACAGCCCAGTCACAGAAAACGGTGCAGCACGTCAGAAGGAGCGCAGCACCTTTGCTCTGAGCCGGGTTTGGAATCTGCTTCAGCGCACAGACGATGAGGAAACAGAAAAACAGGGTGAACATCATATTCAGACTGGAATATCGAAGCTTCCCTCCTTCTGCAAAAGCAAGGCTGAACGGAATCTGCGACAGCAGTGCAAAAACAAGGAGCCGGAGCGCGTATTGTTTTCTGGAATGGGTATAATGCCAGCCTTCCACCAGAAAATAGCACATGGTGATGGCTGTGAAATATCCGATGTCCAGGAACAGTTCGTAAAGAAATGTTCCCGGCTCCATAAACACTGTCGCCACATGATTGAGCAGCATGGTTCCCATGGCGATGAGCTTGATCTCATCCCGGTTCAGTCCACGGCTCATCTGCGGTTTCCCCCTTTATTCTTCATCGTCGTCATCTTCTTCCGGAAACAGTATGGCCTCCATTACTTCCGGATCGCTCATATAATCGGCAATGTTGTTGATCACATTATCAAGGTATCCGTTGTCGGCCATCTCTTCCATGAGACTTTCGAACACGTCCTCAAATCCCTCGTCCAGTGCGGATTCCGGATTCATAGCTGCCACTACTGTGTGGAAGAACTTTGTAAATTCTGTCTGGATCACGCCGTCGAAGATGGAGACCAAATCCTGCTCTTCATCCTCATCTTCCACCGGAATATGTAAAAACAGAGCAGCCGGAACGCCTTCCTTCTTCCGGAAGATCTCTGTATTCTTCAGGAAATCATGAAGCACATCCGGGCTGAGCATCGGCGCCATCAGAGACTCCTGCGCTTCCACATCCACCGGATAATAGAAATAATCCTGCGCCGTCATCATCTCCATAAAATACGGACTGGTGACAAACAGCCCTGTGACCAGATCTTCATGCGGCACTTCCAGCTCTACAGAAATCTCTTCCTCCTGCTGATTCTTCTTAGGCATATTGTCATTGGAATATACTTTGAATTTATCCTTGTTGTTTTTCATGTTGTCCTCCTTAAAATCTTTTTTGTCTGGAATACAGCCCCATTATACCGGATTCACAGGAAATATGCCATAGAGAATTTTACCACAATTCTGTTTTGATAGAATTTATCTTACACCGAAATTATTTCAGTAATATGATATTCATAAAAATCCCCTTTTCACAGAAAATGTATTCTGCAAAAAGAGGATTCTTTTTATTCCACGTAATATACTCGTTTTTCTTTTCTCGGCGCGGCCTCCTTCGCCGGCTCGTCGGCATAGCCTAAAATACAGTGACCGATGCCCTCGTACTCTCCCTCGATGCCAAGGCTTTTCAGCAGTTCTTTACCTTCTTTCTGTTCAAACTCTTCTTTTGCCCTGTGAATCCAGCAGCTCCCGATACCCTGATCGTGAGCGGCAAGCATGAGGTTTGCCATCACAAGGCTTCCATCATAGAGATAGGTCGGAACCTTTTTATCTGCCAGAACTACAAGCACCACCGGCGCGCCGTAGAACGGATCGGTTCCATCCGCTCCCATGATACCCGCGTTGAGTTTGGAGAGACGGTCTCTGACCTCCTTATTTGTAACAGCCAGAATGATGACCGGCTGACGTCCCATGCCGCTCGGCGCATACAGTCCGGCCTCGATGATCTTGTCGATGGTCTCCTTCGGAATCATATCCGGTTTGTATTTGCGCACGCTTCTTCTCGTAATCATTTCCTGAATCAAATCACTCATTGTCAAACCTCCCTTTGTACCGGCATATTTTTATTGCCAGAATCTATTATAGTCCTTTTGAAAGAAATGTGCCAGAGTGAATTCCATTCTCATATTTTGCCGCGCTAAATCCCATCTCCTCATACTCTGTCCCGCCAAGTTTTATTTTCACACCATAGTTTCATCTTTCAATATTTCCACAAGGTCTCCCTGGCAGATACTTCTGGCCGCCGCCAGATAAGCAAGGCTCACTGCGCCCGCCGATATACAGAGAAAAATCAGAACAGGTACGAGAGGCAGGTGACTTATAAACTGCCCGGCAGTAGGCGGCGACATCTGTAAGAGCAGCGCCGTAACAGGGACATCAATGATCACCGCCATCAGGAACGGTCGCCCGATGATGAAAAGTCCTTCCAGAAAGAGGAGTTTCTGCATATCTTTCGGTGACACGCCCACGGAAAGATAGCGGGCAAATTCCTTCTTTCTCTGATAAATCTGTCCCAGCGTGGCGGAAAGGATTCCGGCGATTCCCACGCAGGCAAGCAGCGCCGCCAGCACGCCCATGACGATCCGGAGCCCTTTTCTGGCCGCCTGGTCGGAAGCCTCCTCCTGGATCCTTCCTTCCAACGTGTAGCCTTCATCCGGCGTCAGAGCCGCAATTGCTTCCCGGACAGCCTCGCTCTCAGCTTCCTTTTCCCGGATGGCTTCTTCCAGATAAATGTTATAATTGGTCTCTGCGCCTGAAAATGTACCGGCTTCTGAGAGCAGCGCTGCCAACGGCCGGAACGCATTTTCTGAGAGGACGAGATTCAAAGCTTTCTGTTCCAGTTCCTCCCGGATTGCAGGAATCTCGTTCGTGCAGGCGTCATAATAAAGAACAGGCTCCGATGCATTTTCACCCGGATATAACTCTCCGGAGTCATCCGCCACAAACGGCAAATATTTCCGGTTCATATAATCGCTCTCCCGGTCATCCCAGAGGAGATTGACCGCCACAGCTCCTGCATCGGAGGAAATGTTATGGTCCTCGCAGTACCCGGCAAAGCTCTGTTCATCCAGCACAAACAAATGCACAGCCGTCCGCCAGCCTTCCTGCCCGGCAACATTCGCCCGCTCCGCTTCCGGCAGCAGCGTCTCCACGCCAATCTGCTTCAGTTCTTCACTGAGCATATCCTCCGGCAGAAACAGCGTAGTATCGATAACCTGATAGGAAATGCACCGGCTGACGCCCGGAACGGCGCGCAAGGTTTCCAGAAGGGAATCTGCGCTGGCGGACTGCGTGGTCTGGGCGTTGCCAACTTGCGCTGCGTCGGCGCTCTGCTCATTTTCCGGGCCGGCCTCCCGCGTCAGCATAAGATCCCATACATCGTGATATTTCTCATAATAAGTTTCCTGAGTACTCAGACCGGAGATGGTCTCCGCACTTAAAAATATAAAAAATCCGATGAACGACAAAAACAGCACAAAGGTCGCCGCCCGCATGGACTTCCTTCTGTTGTAAATGGATTTGCGCGCCAGCTCGCCGTAAACGCCGAATGTCTTTGATAACAGACGGAAGGAGCGCATTTTCTCTGCCTGCGGCTCGACGCCGCCAAATATGGCCTCCATGGGCGAGAGACGGCTGATCTTCCGCGCCGGAATCCAGGCGGAGAGAACGGCGGTGAGAAAGGCCGCCGCCAGAGAAATCACTGCCACCAGAATGTGGTATTCAAAGCTCACGTTGTAATCCACATCCAGTCCCAGGCTCTGCCCAAGCCCGATGGTCTGCTCCACAAACATATAGCAGATGCCCACGCCGATGGCTGTTCCCAGCAGAATGGGCAGCACACAGAGAGCCGCCGCTTCCTGCACAAGAAATGTACGAATCTGCCTTGGTGTGGCTCCCACGCTTTTCAGAATACCCAAATGCTGGAGACGGCTTCCCATGGACACGGCAAACGCATTGTGAATCATGGCGATAAGTGCCGCACAGATCAGCGCCAAAACAACACCATACACGATAAAAAGCGTTGTCGGTCTTATGTCAGTGACTCCTTTCGCCGCCTGCTGTTTCACGTAATCCATCCACAGATTATAGGCCAGGGTGGTCATCAGAGAAAGTAAAAGAGAAGACAAAAATGCGGCTCCTGCCAGCAGCAGACTGGCAGTGCGGTTTTCTTTGATATAACGAAAAGAAAAACTATTCCACATATCCATTCCTCCCTTCATCAGATTTTTTCGTCCGAGACGATGCGACCATCTTCCATACGGATGATACGGCCGGTCTGCAGGGCGATGCTCTCATCATGAGTGACGATGAGCGTGGTCTGTTTATATCTGCGGTTAGAATATTTGATCAGCTCCATAATTTCCTGACTGTTCTTCTCATCCAGATTACCCGTCGGCTCGTCGGCAAGGAGCAGCGCCGGAGCGTGAATCAGCGCCCTCCCGATGGAAACCCTCTGCTGCTGGCCGCCGGAGAGCTGTTTCGGCAGATGTTTCCTCCGGTCCGAAAGGTCCAGCAGCTCCAGCAGCTCATCCAGATGTTCCTTATTGATGCGCTGACCGTCCAGCCGCAGGGGCAGGGTGATATTTTCCACCACATTCAGCACCGGGATCAGATTATAAAACTGATAGACCAGCCCCACCTTCCTCCGGCGGAAAATCGCCATTTCCTCCGGCGTGCGGCCATAGACCTCCTGCCCTTCCACCAGCACCTTTCCGCCGGTGGGACGATCTACCCCGCCGAGAAGATGCATCAGCGTCGACTTGCCGGAACCGGACTTGCCCACGACCGCCGCCAGCTCCCCTTTCTCCATGGTAAAAGAAACGTCATCAAGGGCACGAACCTCCGTCTCGCCTTTCCCATATATTTTTGATAAATGCTCTACACGTAAGATTTCCATGGCGTACCTCCCCTTTTATTGATCTCATATATTTTTTATTATAGCATTCTTCCGATGACAGCTCCGTGACTGTATGATGACAAAATTGTCACAAAACCAGGTTACCTGCACAAAGTTTAAGGAAGCCATCTATATGACTCCCTTATAAAAACGTATCTGAAATTTTGCGCCGCCTCCGGGGCGATTCATGGCCTCAATGGTTCCGTTTTGCGCCCGGATAATCATCTGCGCCAGAGCCAGGCCGATGCCTGCGTGCTCTCCGGCGCCGCTGCTCTCATCGCCAGATATATTGCCCCGGTAAAACCGCTCAAACAGATGCGGCAGCTCCTCCGGCAGGATACCCGGGCCGTTGTCGGCAACCGTCAGTTCCGTGTAAAGGGGATTCTCTGCGGCAGTTATCCACAGGCAGCCTCCTTTTTGCAGATGTTCTGCACAATTTTTCAGCAGGTTACCCACCGCTTCCACCGTCCAGCTCTCATCGCCCCGGAAGGAAATGTGCTCCGGCACGTCCGTCCGCAGGGCGATTTCTTTTATATCCGCCAGAATAACCAGAGGTTCCCAGGCTTTTTCCACTGTTCTTGCCACGGAAACCTCATTTTCTTCCATGACAATCGTACCCGATTCCAGCCGGGCGATTTTCAGCAGTACGGACACCTGCCATTCCATACGGCTTAGCAGGCTGCGGATTTCCCGAATGCATTCCATATCTATTTCTTTTCCATCACAGGCTTCCCGGCGCTGCAGACGGGACAGCAGCAGACGGATGGCTGTCAGCGGTGTCCTGATCTGATGTGAAATATCCGCGATGGAATCTTTCAGATACTCCTTATCCCGCTGCATTTCTTCCGCCTGCTCCGTAAGGCGCAGCGTCAGCTTCTGTATCTCGCTGGAAAGGAGCGCAAGCTCCCCTTCCTCATCGGGCACAAACTGCAGGGCTTGCTGCGAATGAAGGATCTGATCCAACTGCTGTGACAACGCAGACAACGCCTCGTACCTCTTCTTAGCGGCGCACCAAAAAAGAACGGCGCCCGCTATGCTGAAAACTGCCACATAAAGCGCCGCCGGCACGCCAAAACAAAAACCCGCGCCCGCCGCTGCCAGCAGCGCCAGAATGACATAGATGTTTCCATACTTTCTTATCTCAGGATTTCTCCAAAGCCACATGAATGACTCCTCCGTTCCACCGATATTTCTCTACTTCTCCATCAGATACCCCAGCCCCCGCACGGTCTTTATAATGTCCGGATGCGCCGGATCTTCCTCAATCTTTTCCCGCAGCCGCTTGATATAGACAGTGAGCGTATTATCATTGACAAAATCTCCCGCCACATCCCAGATTTCTTCCAACAGGCGGCTCCGGCTTAATACCTCGCCCCTGTGATTTAAAAAGGTAAGCAGCAGGCGGTATTCAAGCGCAGACAAAGGCACATCTTTTCCCGCCCGGGTCACCGCCGCCCGCAGGGTGTCGATCCGGAGGTCTGCAAATGTATAGACGCTCTGATTTTTTCCGCTGCGCCGCAGTACATTTTTTATCCTGGACAAAAGCTCCATGGGCCGGAACGGCTTCGTCACGTAATCGTCCGCGCCAAGATCAAAGCCGGTGACCACGCTGGCTTCGTCGTCCATGGCTGTCAGCATGATAACCGGCGTGTCCAGCCGCTGCCGTATGAAAGTACAGAGGGCGTAGCCGCTGCCGTCCGGAAGCATCAGATCCAGAAGGATCAGCGCAAATTCTTCCTGTCCGAGCAGCGTAAGAGCCTCCTGTCTGGTCGATGCCGATCTGACTGCATATCCTTCTTCTGTCAGGAGAATTTCCAGATTCCTGACAATCTCACGGTCATCTTCCACTATAAATATTTTTATTTTTCTTTCAACTTCGTCCCCTCGCATATGTACTCCTTCTTTCCGCACAGCTCATAATAGAAAATGTACTGCTGCATCACACCCTGAAATCCTCTGTAGCGTCTGTTAGGGAATCCCCGTTTGTAATGCTCCGCCATGGCCTGTTTGATGTGAGTATCCATAGGAAATGCCTGAAGATGGTGGAGTGCAAACAGGCAGATACAGTCCGCCACTTTTTCACCAACCCCGAAAAGCTTTAAAAGCTCTTCCTTCGCCTTCCGGTAGGACATGGCGCTGACCGCCTCCGGATCAAATTCCCCGGACACCACGCTGCGGGCCGCCCGCACCACATATTTGCTGCGGTAGCCGAGATTACATTCTTTCAAGGCGTCCTCCGGCAGACCGCAAAGTGCCTCGGGAGCAGGAAAGGCATGATAGCGAATTTTCCTGTTTTCTTCCTGAGAAGATATAAGCTGCCGGCTTTTTTCCGGCGGCTGCGGTACCCAAATCACTTTTTCCTCCCCATATTTTTCGCAGATATTTGCGATGCACCGGCGAATCCTCACAATATTGTTCTGCTGTGAAATCAGAAAAGACACGATCATCTCCCACAAATCCTGTTTTAAGATCCGCATACCGGAACCAAAGGCAATGGCGCGGTTTAAATATGCGTCATTGGGATTGGCCTGCGCCATATAAACGCTATAATCATTATCCAGATCAAAATAGTCTTTCCAGAACTCGTCATATTCCTCTTCGCCGCAGTAAAAACGGCAAGATTTTCCATTCTGCCATATTTTTATACAGCGGTCTCCGGCATAAATCGTAAATAGATCGTCCTCAGTCTCTTCCATACGAAAACATTGTCCGGACCGGCAGATCTGCGCCAGGCTAAAATTTTCTATCTCTTTTTCAACCATACTTCCTCCCTCATTTTTCCTGCTATCATAAAAAGTGCCCAGATCAGGCTGATTCCTATCGCCACCGCCAGGGCATACTCTGCTGTCAGCGTACCGTATTTCCACGCCCCGTTTCCATCTCCCCAAACCAGGCTGCTCATGGTAAAAAACAGCATCCTGCCCGGCGCCGAAGTGGCGATGGCCGGCAAAAGCAAGATGGTGGCCGGAACTTTTAAGATACGAGCCAGACACTCGGCATAAACTGCTGTCACCATGGAACACAACAGACATGGGAGAATCTTTTCTCCGACTGTTTCTGAGACTGCCAGAAAAACAATACGGTTCAACAGCCCGCCCAAAGCGGCCGGCAGAAGCAGACCGCCGCGCAGGTGGAACAGGATTCCAAGCCCCAGAGGGCCGAAAAATGCCGATGCCAGTTCTATAAGTTCTCTTTCCATAGCCGTCCTCAGCCTCCTTCAGAAATATACTATGCCGCCAGCCAGATTGCTCCCATAAACCCTATGACCAGCGCACCGGTCCAGATGAGACTCTCCGTCAGCCGCATGATTCCGGAAATGGTGTTGCCTGCCAGCACATCCCGGACGGAATTCATCAAAGAAAGGCCCGGCAGAAGAAGCATCATATCGCCCATAATTACCCTGTCGTACTGAAACCATTCGGTCTGCCTGGAAAGAAGGCAGATGAGAAGACCGAAGAGAAATGAACAGATACTATAAAAGGTTACCTTGTTGGGACAAAATTTTTCAAACCGGCTCTGAAAAAGACAGATGAGCGGTGCAAAAGCCGCTGCTGCCAGCCCCTCCACCAGGCTTCCCCCAAAAAACACGGCAAAACTTCCTGTTACCAGGATACTTCCCAGATACCGCTCACGCATATTTTCTGCTCTTTTCCATTCCTGCAGAGCCTCCCCCAGCGTTTCTCCGATCCGTCCGTCTTCCCTTACGCACTGCCGTCCGGCGCAATATTCCCGGCTCAGCCGGTTCAGCGCCTCCAGCTTCCGGAAATCATATCTGGGCGAGCGGGGAATTCTGCGAATCTGTGTTACCCGTATCCGCCCCGGAAACTCCATGGTCGCCATGATACTTGAGATTATCACGAAGATATGGACACTCTGTGCCCCGCTGGCCATTCCCATGCGCGTCAGCGTATCCTCCACCCTTTTTACCTCAGCTCCGGAAGACAAAAGCATCTCTCCCATATCCAATATATTTTTTAAAAAATGCTCCGCCGCTTCCCGTCTCGCTTTCATTTCTGTCCTTTCTGCCTCCGTCTGTGATTCTTCCTGTTTCCGCGCGCGGCAATATAATTCATTGTACCACAAAAACCCGGCAGACATACATGGTTTTGTATATATCTGCCGGGTGCGATTCACAAACTGCAGCCGGATATGCCGCTCAATTTTTCATTTTTGTGTACAATCTATCCATTATAACGAAGCGCATCAATAGGTTTTTTCTTCGCAGCCTTATTGGCCGGATAGATGCCGAACACCACGCCGATGAAGATAGAAAACGCCACGGCGATCCAGAAGACGCCCGGTGAGAGGGCGAAAGTCATGGTATCGCCGCCAATGACCGCGATAACCCGCAGAGTAAGCCAGGAAAGTAAAATACCTATGGCGCAGTCCATAAGACTGATCATCAGCGCCTCTATCAAAAACTGCAGCATTATGACATTCCGGCCGGCGCCAATTGCTTTCCGGATGCCGATCTCTCTTGTGCGCTCCGTGACTGACACCAGCATGATATTCATGATGCCGATACCGCCCACCAGCAAAGAAATCCCGGCGATACCGCCGAGGAGGAGACTGAGAATCGAATTCACACTATCCATGGCTTCCATAATAGTTGACTGATTGATAACTGTGAATGCGTCTTCATCCTGTTCAAAACGATTCATAAGAGTTTCCGTCACCACAGTCTCCGCCGGATCCAGACTTTCCTCACTGGCCGCCGATACATAAAAAGACGTAATTTCCATGGATATGCTGTCTGTCAGTCTGACCAATGAAGTATATGGAATGTAAGCTTCGTAAGTCTGCGTCGTAGAGGTATCACTGTCATCAGCCTGCAAAACGCCCACAATCGTATAGGAAATGCCATCCAGTTTCATGGTCTCTCCCACCACGTCCATCCTGCCGAGAACTTCCGTGGCAAGTCCCGCATTTATGACCGCCACATTTGTATGATTGTCTACGTCGGTATTTTTCAGGAAACGTCCCGCATAAAGCTCCTGCTGCATGATATCTGCGTAGGCTCCCGTTGTGCCGTAAATGGTCGCCGTCTCCTCGGAGTAGGTGCTGGCGGCAGTGCCGCTTGTCTGGGCCACAGGGGCCGCTTCCTCAATCTCCTCTTCCGCCGCCAGCTCTTCCAGATCCGTGAACTTAAGCGGTTTATCTTTATCATCTGCAATGGACACCTGGAGCAGATTTGTACCCATGCTGGAAATCTGGTCATTGACGGAGCTGGTGGCCCCGCTGACCAGAGAGACAAGCACAACCAATGCCAGCACTCCGATGATAATCCCCAGCATGGTGAGAAAGGAACGCATCTTGTTGGAAGAAATAGCCTTCCATGCCATTTTTACGGACTGCCGGATCATGCGTTCACCTTCTCTCGGCCAGAAAATGCCACGGCATTTCTTCGTTTTCCATCGGGTTTCCCGGCATCCACTACTCTGCCATCCAGGATATGGATGCTGCGGCTTGCCTGTCTGGCAACCGATTCATCGTGGGTGATGAGTACAATGGTATTCCCCTGTGCATGAAGCTCATGAAATAATTTCATAATTTCTTTTCCAGTGGCAGAATCCAGATTTCCCGTGGGCTCATCGGCAAGAAACAGCGACGGACGGGAAGCAATCGCCCTGGCGATAGCCACCCTCTGCTGCTGCCCTCCGGACAGTTCGTTGGGCCTATGTTTTTTCCGTCCCTCAAGCTTGACACGTTTCAGAGCCTCTTCCACTCTTTCCCTTCGTTCTTCCCGGGGCACTTTCTGGTAAATCATCGGCAGTTCCACATTTTCTTCTGCGGTAAGATTGCCGATAAGATTAAAGCTCTGAAAAATAAAACCGATTTTCCGGCTCCGGATCTTTGCCAGCTCTGTCTCCGAATAATCTTCTATGGGCTGGCCGTCCAGAAGGTATCTGCCGCTGTCCGCCACGTCCAGACATCCGATAATGTTCATCATAGTAGACTTTCCGCTGCCGGATGGTCCGATGATACTGACAAACTCTCCGTCTTCGATACGGATACTGGCGTTATCGAGGGCGTGTACCTGAGCGTCGCCGATCTGATATACTTTCGATACATTTTCAAATACGATCATATCTCTCACCTCCACCTACTCACCGGAACCTCCAGGACTGCCTCCACCCGGTCCCCCGGAATTACCTCCCGGCATTCCGTTTCCTCCGCCGGATCCGCCCCTGCCGCCGGACGGCATTTCCCGAACCACCGGAGTAACCGCCGCCGCTCTGTCCGCCTTCTCCTGCAGTATTGGAATTATTATTTCCCGTAGTTCCATTACTGTTTTTTTCCGCCTTATCTTCAGAAGAACTGTTTCCATCTTCCGTTGTCCCGGACGTTGATGAACTGCTTCCCGTGCCGGAACCGCCGGCCGTGCCCGTTCCACTTTCAGAACCCGTAGCTGTGGTGCCATCCGTGTTTCCGCTCTCTGTAGTATCTGAATTTCCCTCCGTGCTGGCGGTTTCTTCGGTGGAATCCTCCGCGGTCGCCGCAAACGACGCTGTAACTGTCAGCGTCTTTCCATCACTGCTCATTTCTTTTGCCGTTGAAGCAGCTCCTGAAACAGTTACCGTCGTATCAGATGAAAAACAGTATCCCTCATTGGCTGTCAGAACAATGGTAGCGGTGTATACGGTTCCCGCCAGTTTCCACTTATTCTTTCTCTTCATTTTTCGCAGACGATTGATTTTATCCTGCATAAATTCTATCATCTTTTGCGCAAAATCTTTCACCCGCCTCATGGCATTTCATCCTTTCTGATTCTACATTTGATTTATCCTGACAGATTTACCGCCAGGCAGACCTGTCACCTTCTAAGTATAGAAATGCCACTTAAATTCAACTTAAAAAATTTCCGGCGTTCCTGTGAAATCTTTGTGTCGTTCACAAAATCACCTGTATCGTCAGCGATTTCCCATCCGGAGAAGCAGCGGTAATTCTTCCTTTATGAGCACTCACAATAGCTTTGGCAATAGACAGTCCGATGCCGTGTCCTCCAGTTTGTGAATTACGGGAAGCATCCACCCGGTAAAAGCGGTCAAAAAGATGTGCAAGATGCTCTCTGGAGATAAAATCTGCCGTATTGGATACATTGATATAAATATTTCTTCCCCGCCGTTCCAGCCGGAAAGAAATACGTCCGCCTTCCGGAGAATATTTCAGCGCATTATCCAGAAGAATAGAAAACAGACGCTGGATATTTTTCATTTCTCCAGTGTAAGATACCAACGGTTCAACACAGCTCTCGAACATCTTTCCCTGCAACATTGCCAGAGACTGAAACGAACGGGCAGTCTCCAGCGCCACCTCGGAGATGGGGAATTCCACGCATTCCGCATCCCCACGCCTTTCCTCCATTTTGGACAAAAAAATCAAATCCTCCGTCAGCTCTTTCAATCGCTGAATCTGCTTCCTGATATCCTCTACCCACTCGTTTTCACCCGTTTCCAGCGCTATGATCTCCGCGTCGGCGTCAATGATCGTCAGCGGCGTCTTAATCTCATGTCCGGCGTCAGTAATGAACCGCTTCTGTTTCTCATAACTTTCCACATAGGGTTTCACCGCTCTTTTGGAAAAAAGAATCAGCAGCAAAAATACCGCCCCGGTTCCTGCAGCGGCCACAGAGGCGCTGACTGTGAGAAATCCACGAACCTGAGCCAGACTTCTGCCGCAGTCCAGAAAAATAACCATCGGCGTGCCGCCCTCATCTGTTTTTACATAACGGTAATTATACAGAAATCCCCGATTTCCGGGCCGTTTATTTACCTCCTCGGCATAGGCTGCCGCCTCGCTTTCATTCACCGCGGCAATCCTCCCCACATCTGCCCGGATCACATCTTCGTCCTCATTGAAATATACTGTGAAATATCTGCTTTCATAAGGAGTTTCCGGCGATATGCCAGGGGGAGCGCCTCTTCTGTCCCTCTCCGGCTCTTCTTCCGGGACGCCTCTCTCCGGAAAGCTGCCGTTATTCTCCGCCAGGATATCAAGAATCCGGTCCACATCTCCTACGACCTGCCGGTAATTCATCCAATTGACCACTCCCAGAATTACAAACAGCACCGCAGCCACGGAACAAACCGATACCATGACAAATGTGCACCGCAGCCGGCGGATCATGCCTTCACCTCCAGAAAATAACCGGCGTTTCTCGCTGCCTTAATCTGCACGTCGGCATCAAGCGCTTCAAGTTTCTTCCTGAGATAAGAAATATATACCCACACCACGTTGATCTCCGCTTTGCTGTCAAATCCCCAGATTTTCTCCATAAACCTCTCCGTAGAGATCAGATGTTTTGGGTGACTCATAAGATATTCCATCATCTGAAATTCTTTATTTGTCAGATGAAAACTGCCGTCCGGCGATGACAGCTCATTGGTGGCACGGTTCAGCCGTACATTTCCCACCCGAAGAATCGAATCCTGCCCCGCTGTAGTCTCTCTTGTCATGGCACGAATTCTCGCCAGCAGTTCTTTCATGGCAAAAGGCTTGGTCAGGTAATCGTTGGCGCCGCCGTCAAGCCCCGCCACCTTATCATCTTTCCGAAACTTGCTTTGATTCCTTTTGCACTTTCTAATTTTGCATTTTTATCTGCTCCCCGGCAGCCAGCGGATACCGCAGCAGCAAAACGCTGTCCAGATTCTCCCTGCGCATATCCACCGCCGTGATCTGCCGGTTGCCGTAGGTTGTGTAATAATAAATTCCTTTCTCCGCATTGCAGCAGGACGTATATATGGTCATCTCATAGTCGTTTTCTCCCACCCGGCAGCAGCCTTTTGTCTGATTCACTGCTCCTAAAATATGAAAAAACTGACTGACATTTTCTTCCTCGGAACTTCCGGCCACTGCGTGCATTCTGGTAAATACTGCCCGGACGAAACGGGACTGGGAAGATAAGTCTCCCGGAAGACCCAGGGCTCCCATGCCCCTGCTGTACGTCTTTAAAGGCAGCCGGTCACAAAACAGATTCTCCGGCTCCCTCGGTGAGATGTGCATGTAATTATTAAGCTGGAACATCTGCTCCGGAAAAGGCGGATTGTTGGTGAGGACGCCCGCCGGATTATCATACATCCGCAGCCCTTCCTGTACCGCCTCTATGGTGACCGCCTCATTTTTATCTGCCAGCAGCCAGTGAAGCTGCGCCGGCAGAAGTCCCGGGGCAAAAGCCTCACCGGTCACCGTCAGTCTCTCCAGCCGCCGTCTCGCCTCTTCCACCGTGGCGCACTGTCCGAGAATCCACGGAATCAGCTCGAACTGCGCCACATACTCCCGTCCGGCCATCACCTCTTCAAAGTCCTGATAAAATGCATTTCCCACAAAATTAAGACCCGCCATGGCGAGCCCCTTTTCGTTGACTGCCTCATAGTAAAGGGGATACTCCCGACTGACCGAAGACGTCTCTTTTCCGCCGGAATTGTGTCTGCCAATTTCCCATCTATTCTCCCTTTCTGGCCGAGAACCATCCAGACAGTCTTCCGTTTTCTCCACACAGGCCATTCCGATGATGGCATAATGGTTGTGCATTTCTCCCATATGCCGGAACAGGAACGGATAATTTCTCGGGGTGACGACGACCTCCTCGCCCCGTGAAATCGTGTCATCCAGTGTCCGTCCGAAATAGAAATCCTTTGCCGTAAAAGTAATCGCTGTACACATAGTTTTTCCTCCGTTCTTCATATTGCGCCGCAGTGCGATCCTCGCGGAACATTTTTTATTTTGTAGAAACACAGTTTTCTATTAAAAAAGATACCTGCACATAAAATATACAGATATCTTCTCGATTATACGTTTTCGTTATATTGGGGGCTGCCGCCGCTTCATCTTCTAAGGCAGTTCCGCTCCGCAGATCTCTTCTGGTTTCAGACAATACTATTCAGTTTGCTCACAGAAATGTAATTGCCAAGCAAAGCCTCCGCGTCGGTACCCTCCGGCGCAGTCTCCTTCTTCTTATGGATGGAATTTGCCATATAGATGTTCTCATCCATCTGTTCCAGTTCAAAACGGTCATGATAGAACTCCAGCTTCGCCGGAACCCGGTCATAGAGAGTGCCTTTCACCTCTTCCGCCGCGCAGTTCGGGAAATTCACGTTCCAGATCTGCCCCTCTCCGATCTTCTGCTTCAGGAGAATCTCTGTCAGCTCCCCGAAATATTTCTCCACCACGGCGTAGTCCGCAGTATCATCCTGGGAGTAGGCTATGGCCGGCACCCCGTGCACCAGCGCTTCCATGGCAGCTCCCACGGTTCCCGAATACAAAATCTCATAGCCGATGTTGTAGCCTTTATTGATGCCGGAAAATACCACGTCCGGCTTCTCTTCCAGTACATTTCTGATGGCAAGCTTCACGCAGTCCGCCGGCGTGCCGTCGATGCTGTACGCCTCCACGCCTTCCACCGGAAAATCCACCTTTGCAATCTCCATACCGAGATTCACCGTGATCCGGTGGGACATGCCGCTGCACTGCCGTTTCGGCGCTGCCACCGTCACCTCGCCAAACTCTTTCGCCAGCTCTGCCAGCTTCCGGATGCCCGGCGCCTGAATACCGTCATCATTTACCACTAATATTCTCATATGTACGCTCCTTTGATGCTTCTTATCTTGATATTTCTCATTATGTTATCTTACATATTTTCTACTATAGTAAATCATTGCCGGCAATGCAAGGGATTGTTTGGGCAAATTGTGGGATTTTATTTGGAGGATATTTCCGATAACAGTCATGAGCAGCATTGATCAGAATTTTTGTCAGCCATGTCTTAAAATATTCCGGTTTTTTCACCTTATGTACAAACTGGAAACCTTTCAGGATCGTCTCGCCCACAAGGTCCAGCGCCTGCTCCTGATTATTTACGAGCAAAAAGGCTGTTTTATAAAGATATTCCTTATAATATTCGATTAGCTGCCCATAAGCTTCTGCATTTCCGCGAATTGCTTTTCTGACCAGATGATTCATTTGTTCATTTGAACCTTCCAAGCCCAACACCTCTTTTCTCTCATATGAATCCATACGGGAATCCTGTCCCGTCCGAGAACCGTTTCGCACAGGCGCGCCTTCTTTGCAAATGCGGTTCTGATATCGAAGGAAACATTCCGGAATGTTCTTTCGCTTATTAGACTGATCTCGGCTAAAAAAGGTTACATTTTTTTGAGATTCACTAGATTTTATTATAATTCGTTTACTCTCACCCCAGTTCGCTCACATCCACGATGTAGGCCTCAGTACCGTTGGTAAGCAGCAGTTTCTTCTCACTGACTGTCAGATACATTTCCACATCAAAATACAATTCTTTTGGTATATGTATTTTCATGAAAGTCTGCTGATCCAGATTCACAAGACAGTATGCTGATCCCGGCTGATCTCCGTCATCTTCATCGTAACCGAACAAAAAATAACTTCCTGTGCCGCTTAATATACCCACATTTTTATCGACTCCATTTATGGTAAAGGATTCTCCGGTGACAATATTATCAAACCGCAGCGTATTGCCTTCCGTCCCATAGTCCCATTCCAGATCAAGGTCTGAGGCGCCCGGATATTTCTCCATAATCTCTCCGGTATGCAGGTCGATCTTATAGGTCTGCGAATCCATCCAGAAGGAGCCGTCCGGCAATTTTGTTTCAATGGAATCTCCATACGCCAGCACTGTGTAAGTATCCAGAAACTTAATCTCATCTGTGTGGAGATTCCCCTGCAGGCTGTCTATTCTTTTCTCCGTTCGGGCCGCTATATCAAACACAGACCAATACCCATCAGAGCGATGATTACAGAGAATAATCTTTCCATCCGGTGACATGAGGAAATTACATATCATTTTATCATTGGAGATTTTTGTCACTTCCTCTGTCTGAAGATTGATCTCCACCAGACATTCTTTCCGCACAATGGTGTCTTCTCCCACATGGTACAAATTCGCATAAACGATATCTCCATTTTTATAATGAAACAGTCCTCCAAAATCCCCCGTTCCGTTAAATCCCAGCACTTCGTTTCCGATGACGGCATACTCAAAAGAATAAGGTACGCTGTCATACTCTCCCCGGAACGAATACACAGGCAGTTCCATCAGTCCATTACCCTGAATGGCGTAGACTTTATCGACGATTTCATCTTCTCCGTCATTCTCGTAATGCACTTTGCAGACAAAGCTTTCGTTCACTCCATAAATCTGCATTCCTCTCTCCAGTGAAAGCATCTGATTCTCATCCACCGGGATATCCGGCTGGCTGGTCTCGCCGTCGCCTTCTTTCGTACCCGCTGGCTCATCCGTGGCACCTGGCTCTTCCGCATCGCCTTCGCTGCCAATATGTAGCTCCGTCACCTCGTGGCCAGAAAACATATCGAACAGCCACTCCCGGAAGGCATCCGACGCCGTAGCAAGAACCGATACTCCCATTCCCAATGCCACGATACACAGAAAGATCGCAGCGACCGTCCGCAAGGCGGCGCTGTGTCTCCACAAGCGAGGGATAAATCCCTTCGGGGACGGACTTTTTCTGCTCAGATTCTTTTCTATTCTTTCTGCTGTCTTCTCGATATATTCGTCGTCACATTGATGGATGGCTTCATATAAATCCTTTCCCGTCATAAGTCATAGCCCTCCTTCCGAAGATATTTTTTCAGCTGCTCCCGTATTCTCGAAAGTCGCATGGACGCAGTTTTCTTTGAAATGCCGTGCCGTCCCGCGATCTCTTCCAGGGAACTGGCAAACCAGTACCTTTCCAGAAAGATATCCCGGTTATTATCCGAGAGATCTCCCAGAAACCGGCTGACCGTTTTTACCAGTTCCTCTTTCATCACCGCATC
>NZ_NFIR01000015.1:0-86425 GCF_002159465.1 Eubacterium sp. An3 | reverse complement strand
GATTTGGTCTTTTGCTACTGCCATAAATAAACTCCTTTTCGATAAGAATTGTCATATCTGTAATTCTTACCAAAAAGGAGCCATTTTTTACCAAAGCCACAAAGTTTTTTACACTACCTTTAGCTTCTATCCTTTTTTAGAATAAATTCCATTTTCTCTTCATTATAATTAGGAAGTACGTCACTCAAAGTACCATCAAACATTGCAGAATAAACCTTTTTGTCTGCACGAAGTTGGTATTTTTCTAGAGGATTGAGTATAGATTCGCCCTTTTCATTTTTTATCACGAAGCAAACCTCATCATTTCGGAGGATTTCTGTCGCTAATAATCGTGATTCATGGCTAGTAATAATAAGTTGAGTATTTCGTTGCTCTGCCATTTTAAGGAATAATTCTATCATTCGTGTAGTCATTGCAGGATGTAAGCAGCGATCTATTTCATCAATAACAAACACCCGATTATCAGAAACTTTTAAAAGAATTTCTATCAAATCCAAAAGCCGTGCAGTACCATCCGATTCTTCCTTCAAATTAAAGTAAACAGATTTACTCTCATGGCTAAATTCTATAGTCTTTATGATTAAATCGTCATTTTTATTTAATTCAAAAGTATAAAATTCTTTATATGAACGAAGCATGATGGAAGGACTATGGTGCCTTCCCTTTTTGGCTGATTTTTTTTCGAGATCAGCCACTACTTTATTAAAAAGTTCTTCAGGCACTTTGCTCTTTATAATGTCTACAGGAACTTCAACAATTTTTAAGTCACTTATCCCTGTACCTAATGCATTTAAGAGATTAGCAATTTCATTCAGGTTGGAACTCGAAAAATAAGGATATCCTGTTAGTATGCTGTCTGGATTGCTTACAGTTAGTAAATTGTTAAACCAAATATATACTTTACGAAGAATTTTTAACTCTGGATTGTCTTCGTACATTTTTTCCTTCCCGTGATTAATTATGGAAAGAAAAAGTAACTCGCTATCTGCGATACTGTCTTCGCCATACATATTTAATTTCTCAACAGCATTTTTATTCTTAAAATAATCTCCAGCTTCGAAAATACTACTTTTTAAATTGCGGTAAAAAATACTCTTTTCCTGATTTGAAGTAGTTAATTCATAAAGATGTTCCTCTTCTATAGACCCGGTCTTTAATAGGACAGAGAACTCATAAACGATATGTTTATTATCCAATAAAAGTTCTATTTTGAAGGAAGAAGGAATAGATTGATTAGCCGGAATTTGTCGGAAATACTTATTTGTGAAACCTCGTGGAAGTCCATCAACGACCATATCTTGAACAAATTGAAATGCTTCTACCAGGTTAGATTTTCCCGAAGCATTGGCTCCGAAAATAACTTCACATTTAGTCAGCTTTATGTTTTTGTTCCGATAAATCCTTTTGGAGTTTTTGCGTGCTTTTCCAGCTTCCATTGAAAAGCATTGTTTGTCATTAAAGGAAAGGAAATTTGTTATCGAAAATTTGATCAGCATATTTTTAGCACCTCATGTTTTGTTGCTTTATTGTAACACATAAAAACGAATTCATCAATATAAATGTTTCAGAAAACGAGGTTAATGCGCGATATAATGAAGTAAAAACGAAAAAATCGTTTAATCTACAAAAATACACTTGACTTTCAGGAGAAGTGATGATATCTTGTTACTAGCAGATGCACGAGATGAGTGCTACTCCGGAGATGAAGTGGGCTAGCTACCCGTAGTAACTAATTAACAAATGTAATTTTTTGAAACTGAAAGGAGAAATATTTATTGACAGTAAAATTTTTATCATCAAAAGGATATACGGATCCAGGAGCAAATAATGGAGATTGTATACTTATTGACACCGGAAGCGAACTTGTGATTTTTGATTGTGGTTGTGAAGAACATGCTGACAGGGTACTCGATTATATGAAGAAAAGAGGTTACTCAAAAGCGAAATTGGTTCTTTCACACAACGATGGAGATCATTTTGATGGGATTCCTTATTTAATAGAGCAAGATAAAATTTCAGATATATACACGCTTTTATTGCTCAAATATAAAGATGAGTTGTTAAAGAGGATAAATGATAAAAGAATAACTAGAGATTCTTTGGCAAGAAGGATTTCTGAAATTTTTGAAAACATATATTCTCTTTCCGGATTGGTTAAATTGAGAGATATATTTACTGATACGCAAGTATGTCCGGGAGTTACGATAGTAGGACCGGATCAGGAATATGCATTGGACGCTGTTGCAAAACGCATCGACAATAGACAAGGCGATACCATTGATAAAGAAACGGTTGTAAATGCCGTGAGCACTCAAGTGAAAGTTAAGGTGGGAACTAATAATCTATTATTATGTGGGGACAGTAGTTATGAGGCCATCAAGGATAAATTAGAGGAATACTCACTGATACAGTTACCACATCATGGAAAAAAAGAACAGGCAGATAGTATTTTTGAGCAGAAAGGGTCTCTCGGGATTACATATTATGTATCCGATAATACAGGTAACACCAACGGAGGATCTAAAGATTTACCAAAACGAGGTTATGTTATCAAAAACACGAAGACTGGAGATCAGATTTGCACAGGGTGGAATTCAAGCTTAACAAACATCCCGGTTCGTTCGTATTTTAGGGGGCTCTGATTTGAAATACTTGGTTGCAGAAACTCAGGCATATGAAATCCCTGGACGACAGGAGTATCTTTATGATATATTTCATCTTTTCTTTATCCCTCAAAATACAATAGATGGATTTATTCCGCTTACGCCATTAGGCGTAGCGGAACCATCTATTTTGTTTCTGGTCGGGCATTATGATCAAATTGCAAAGTATTTGGCTCACAATGCTGACCAGATAGAGGAAAAAACGATAGTTTTCATTACCTGTTACGCCAATTACTTAAAAATACACAAGAAAAATAAAGTAAAGTGGTTTACGTCTTTTTCGAAAAATGAAATATCATACTGTTATGCAGGTGATAATTACGGCTTTGGATTTGAGATAACAGAATCTGAGTTGAATTTCTATAATTCAAAAGAAACAGACATTTTGAAACGGATTAAAGAGAATTTTAAAGTATTATGAGGAGGTGCAAATGGATATAAAAATTTTTGATTCTTATAACATTCGTGCAAGGGTATCTGTTTATATCATTATAATAGCACCTATCATTTTAACACTATATGTCGTTTATGAACCTGTTCGGAGTTTCACTTTCTCTGTTGTATTGGTAGCTATTATGACATCATTTTCGAATTACCTTTTCGCTTTGCAGAGATATAAGCAAAGAGGGGGAAAACGTAGAAATACTGCCGCAGAATTTTTATATATAGATGATGCACATATTGACGGAAAAACCAAGCAACGTTATTACAGAAAATTAAGTGAAATTGATAAAAGTTTTGAAGCCATGAACCAACCAGTAGATTCTGAAGAGTTCAGACAAACGTGTTACAGCGCTATACAATGGCTACGAAGTAATACACGCAATAATAAACTTGTACAAGAAGAAAATATGTTGTGTGGATTTTATAAAAATTTGATTAGCCTTAAATCCGTCGGAATTGCGTTTACGATTGTAGCAATTCTCATTCTGATAATCTCTTCAGCTCCAACAACACCTCTCTCGTTCGTTCAATCGAAAACAAATATGATTTTAATTTTTGTAGATATAGGAGTGTTATTATTTTGGGGATTGGGAGTTAACGAAAAAATACATTCTGTTTTATGCGAAAAATATGCATATGCATTACTGGAAACCCTGGACACACTCCCAGATAGAATTAATGAAAATAAGTTATAAGAGCTAAATACAAATAATATTATTTGGCAGCACTATTAGACTTAATCAGTTGACAGTGCTGCCATTTTTCTAAACTTTTATAGGTTCTGCCGAATGATCCGGGTAATGAGCCCCACGGCCACGTTACGCTCTTCATCAATATGTGTAACGACAAAGGAAACCTCATCCTTTTTCCCCACGGTGCGGGGATCATAGCAGGAATGAGCGATGGCGTTGACGCCAATCGAGAGTCTGACGAATACGGTGCCTTTGTGGATGTCTTCCACAACACCGGCATATTTGCCCTGCACCTTGCATTTTTTCATATTTTCCTTGCTGGTATTGCCTTCTACGCTTTTGACATCTGCATGGACTGTGATCTGTTCCGGAGATTCTGCCTTCACATCCAGGATCCGTACCAGTATGTGGTCCCCTACACGGAACCGTTCCCTGGCGTCTCCCAGCCAGTCAAAGGACAGATCCCTTGCCAGAATGGAAGTCTCCACGCCAAAAATTTCAGCCCGGACAACCTTTTCTGCCACCGCGATCACTCTGGCCTGCACGATCCGGTCTTCGCATACTTTGGGCTTCCCGGATGCGTCTGTATCCAGATAAAAAATCTGGCGTTTTTTGAGCATGGCCTCTTTCCGGCTTGCTACAATGCTGCGTGTCTTTGCATCCAATCCTTTTACAAGAAAATCAATCTCACATCCCAGCATATTATTAAGGATTTTATTTTGCCGCAGGGAAAGCTCCCCGTAATCGTGGGCGTTATCCTGGACAAGATTCAGCATCATTTCCGAGATAGGGATGACGGTACGGAAGTCCTTGTAATAGATAATAGCGATCAGACTGCCGGCCTCCGTTTTCTCGATGCCGCCTAGCTTCCCGGTGAGGATTTTCCGGGTGCGGTAGGCGTTCTGGATTTCGTGCCAGATGAGATCCGCTTTGGACTGCGGCGTTTCCAGCTGAGCATCGGCGTCCAGGGTAAGGATAGAAGTTACATGGTTCAGTTCGTTTGACATAAGCTGCCTCCTTTCAAAAATTAAGACATAATGGAATCTTTATCCAGCGGAACAATCTCCTCTGGAAAATCCGGAAATTCTTCCGGCTGGTCACTAAGCTCTCCCGGATGACCGGAAGGGTAAGCGTGCTTGTCCGGTTCCCTGCGAAGCGGTTTCTCCTGAGAGGAAAACACAGAGCGCCTGCCGCTGCGGCCGGGCCGGGGCTTTTTCTTTAAATTTTCAGCAAGAGTCGGCGTGTAGTCGTATTCTTCCTGCTCGGCTTTCGCCCGCCACTGGGGAACATGGTCTGCCGCCTTTCTTGGAATCAGCTTTTTGGAATCCGGGTGGAGCGTATAATCGTATTTCTCCACTTCCAGGATCTTCTGTCCCCGCAGGATGATAAGCGCCTTATTTAAGGGCAGCCGCTGAATCTCATCCGGTGTTAGGAGCTTGCGCTTCCCGATGGATCTGGTCTGCCGGTACTCCGGCGTGTAGTCGGACACCCGCCAGGAATTGAGCTGCTTCGCTTCGCTGCTGACTCCAACCGTCACATCTCCGGACCGGTTGGAAATAAAAGTGGCGGTCACTTCATCGGTACAGCCTAAGAATAACTGGCTGTCACAATTCCCGATGATTTCCTGCCATTGGTTTAGCGGATACCGGTTCTGCATCTGGGGCAGATTCTGGAAAATACAGGAAATGCTCAGGTTTCGGCTCCGGATAACGGAAATTTTTTTGTTCAGCTCCAAGATGGCGCCGGTATTGGCAAGCTCATCCGCCAGGATATGTACCGGAACCGGCAGCTTTCCGTCCTCCCCCTCTTTGTCCGCAAAACGGACCAGTTTGATAAAGATAAAAGTCATGAACAGAGAGGAGAGGAAATCAAAGGTGCTGTCCTGGTCTGAGGTGATACAGAAATACGCACATTTCTGTTTGCCCGGCAGCGTCAGGTCAATCTCATCATAGGAGGTGATCTGCCGGATCAGCTTATTTTGAAACACCTGCAGCCTGGCACCTAATCCGATGATGACACCGGAGCGCACCGTGTCGCTGGCCTGCTTATAGATGCAGTAAGGCACTTTTGCCGGATGGGATACCGGAAGCAGGTCAAACAGGCTGTTCAGCTCTTTTTCAGAACTCATAGTCAGCAGCTTGTACACCTGCCCGATATTTTTGGCTTCCGGCTGAAAGCCCTGGTCTACATACAGAACCAGGGCTTTCAGCAGGTTCATTTCCGCATTATCCCAGAAGTGATCCCCTTTGGCAGAACCGGTATTCTGGATGATGACATCGGCAAAGACCTGAGCCATCGTCTCAGAACCGTTGATCTCCATGAGACAGTTCCAGCTGTCGGAGTTTTCCGGGTTGACCAGGTTGAAGCATTTGACGGTATAGCCTTCATTTTCCAGATACACGGACATGCTTTCATAGAGTTCAGATTTCGGATCGGTTATGATCAGGCTTTCTCCCGGCCCGTCAATCCCACGGGCAACACTCTGAAAAATGGCGTTACGGACATAGGCCCTGCTCTTCATGGATCCGCTGGAACCGTAGACTGCCACATTCCGATTCATATAGGTGTGGTAGGGCAGGCAGACGGCCTTGCCGTTCAGCTTGCCTAAGATGGTGCCTTTGCTTTTCTTTACATCAGAAGTCAGCTCCAGGACTTTATGCATCTCCTCCGGCGTCATGAAACCGGAGGTGCCATAGGTGCCTTTTGTAGAGTAGTTCAGGTTCCGTTCCCGGTCTGGGACTTCGCCGTTGCGGTCATAGCCCATCCGCATGAGCAGGAAAATCAGCAGTCCAAATACCACAAGGCAGATTCCAATCCCGTACAGGTTATACGGAAAATCGGTAACTGCCTGGAAACAGGCTGCCGGATGCGGGGAGGGCATCCTGGGGGAACTGCCATTGCCCGGTGTGTTACCGGCCGCAGTCCAGATGCGATAGTTTCGGATAAACTGAGCGATATAGCCGCCTGCATATAAGGTGCAGAGGCTGATGGGAAGCAGATAAATGAGCTTCCACCATTTACGGTTCATGCAAAAACCCCTTTCTAAATTTAGAGAGGTCAATACTGGAGAACCGAATGTCGGCGGTCAGATATCGTTTCAGACAGGGGATTTGGAAATCAAAGCAGATCATCACCCCCTTTCTGCCGTAAACATTCAGTCCGGTATTGAATCGGTTAATTCGGTGCAAGTCAAAATCATATGCAAGAACCGCGGGGTTCCCAGAAGCGTCCACCCCATCATGGTCGATGGGAAGGTCTGGCTGCCGGGAACCTAAATCGGATAATAGTAACTGGTCCAGCTGTTTCATGAGCCGTGGCCGGACCAGCAGTTTTAAAAGCGTCTCACCTTCTGTTGTGTTTGGCAGATAGTGAAAGTGTTCATAGGATGTATCCGCTACAAACAGACTCTTTTTATATCCGCCGGTACTGGTCAGGAGCTGATAAGCAGTGTCCATGTCCTTCCCGGTCAGGATCGCCCGGACTTTCGGATGCCCCGTATAGGGGAAATCCTGCAGGTAATGCTGCAGGAAGGCGTTCAGCCGTACCTCTGTCCGGTATTCCCACTTGAGTACATGGTCGCCGGTGTTATACAGTGCATAGGCACAGTGGGGAGCAAGCAGCACACCCATGCTCCGTGAGTTTCTGATCTTGGTTGCCTCTGGACCGATGTGCTTAAACTCCCGTGATGAGTAAAACAGGGGCAGGTTCCCCATAGTGAGGATACCGGCTTCGCGGCCTTCCCTGAAAATATCCGGTTTCTGGTCAGCAAAGAACGGGATGCCGGCGCTTAGGAGAGTCAGATAGGTTTCTGCTTTCTGGTACAGACGCAGCCGACGGGTTACTTCGCTTCGGACCTGATTGGTTTCGGTATTCCCGGTGAGGAAGTCACGGAAACGCTCCGGATTTTGAGCAAGGAGCATCTGTTTAGCCCGTCCGGTCAGACGATAGCCCCTTAAATGATCCCGATAGTGAGTCCGCAGCAGTTTTTGTGCCTTTAACTCTGTAATGAGCTTTTCTCCATAAGAGGGGCTTGGGATCAGACGGGTAAGCTGGTCAGCAGGAAATTCCCCACTAAGAGCGACCATTTCCAAGAGCCTGTATTTCTGGGAGGTAGAAGGATACAAAATCAGTCACCCCTCCTTCCGGTAGTTACCCATGTAAGTCTGTACTTGGGTAAAAAGTTGTGCTTCCCGGCAAACAAAAAAAGCAGGGATTTCCTGCTTTCAAAGGATGTTTTACCAATGTCGGATAAAATGATGGAAAAATCATGAAATTTCCGATATGGTTTCAATCTCGTTTTTTCGTCCTTTCAGCCACTGGGGAAACCGGGATTTTCCCATCACATAGATGACAGTATGATCCGTATCTCCCAGCTCCGTGGTGTGGTAGGAGTCGCAGTAAAGCCCGCTGTCATCCACCATGATATAGGTGGCAATCGTGTCCAGAAGCTGTTTGAACTCCAGGTTATCGTAATCACGTACCCGGTCAAATGGGCCGTTCCGGTCATAGATCTGGCTGAAGCAGACCACACATTCCCGGTACAGGGGAAGGGAATGGACCGTCAGGTAGTTCTGCAGCGCATAGTTCAGCGGCTCATGGAGAAAGGCAGCGTTGACGTGCTGCTTTCTTTTGGGAAGCAGGCCCGGAAGCGTAATGGAGATCAGATCTTCGTCCTGGCAGATCTCAATCCCTTGGGCATCAGCCGCATCCTTTAAATATCCGCCCCGTTTTTCCGGGGCGGCCAGACAGACCAGGTTCCGCATCTGGCAGGCGATCCGCTCAGCACGCAGCGCAGCGTTCATACTCAGCTCCCCGTAGTTTTCCGGATATGTACGAATATCAGTGGTTTTCAGGGCAAAAACGGTGTTGTTGAGTTTCTGGATCTCTCCTTCCAGCTTCGCAAGCCGTTCATAGAGTATTTTCTGGTTTGAAATGGTGTATTACCTCCTTCCGTAGTAGCTGACAGAGCCGGAGTCATCCACGACACAGAAAGCAAGCACTCCTTCAATCGAGAGTTTCGCCGCCTGCTGGATATTTTCCAGCATCACAAGACGCAACACATCGTGGCGGGGAATGGATTTCATCACATGATCCACTAAAATTTCCTGTTCCAGCGGCACATAGAGGATTTCATATTCCTCATTCTCTGAAAAGAAGTGAAGTTTAACAGGAAAATCCCCGCTGGTATGGAATACGATGGGCTTTTCAAAATCCAGTAAAACCCAGAAGGCGGCAATCGTGCCTCGATCCGGGTTTTTGGCAGCCTCCGGGCTGTCACATAACAGGCCGGCTTCCTTATCATGATAAATCCTCCCCTGCTTGACCAGGCTGGTGATCAGCGACTTGATGGAGTCCTGGTTACCAAACATCTTCATTACCTGCTCATACTTCAGGGCATGGTAGGTGGTCAGGAAGCGCAGGAGCTTTTCTCCTTCCCTGTGGTATATCTGATCTCTTGTTTTCATGCCGGATTTCCTCCGTTCAATAGAATGTGCGTGTGCTGTACGTAGAGCATACGTAGAAATTTCTACTTATTATATATGTAGGCTGTACGTACAGCAGTCAGCGTTGGTTTATGGGTACAAAAAAAGCACCGCCGAGGGTGCTGTAAAAAGAAAACTATAAGCAATACCTATTGTAGCATGGGTAAATTTACCCTGCAATCGCAGAACCGGGACAATCCTATGCCGGAGCTGTGCCACTTCCTACTCCGGGAAGAATTTATTCAGGGTGTCTATGGTTTCCTTTGCCGTATAGCCCCAGAGGATGCTGCTCAGAGCTTCTATCGCCAGGTGGCGTTTCCGGTAGTAAGTACGGTAGGAGATATTGGGAATGTGCTGCTCCAGCTTTTCCAGGATTTCTTCCGTGTTCTTCAGCTGCTGTGGAGAAAGAAAGGCATAGTAGAGGATCCAGTAATACTGCTCCCCGTATTTGTGGTTATTCCGCAGAAGATCTACGGAAGACTCCAGCAGCTTCAGCATCCGGTTGCTCCGCTCAATGCTTTTGGCACGTTCCGCAATATCACTTCCTGCCAGGTCTGCCCCGGCTGCATAAATGGAGTCCAGGAACTCATCAATGCTGGAACCGTACTGCACCTTGAACTGGTTCTCCATCTGGTGAACGACCACTTTCAGGCTGTATGTGGCATCCCGGTAACGGCGCAGGAACTGGTACGTATCATGAAACCGGGGATTTTCTTCCGGTGCTGGAAAGTCCTGTCCTTTACGCTTCGGCATACAGATCACCTCCTTCCTGACTTCCGGTTCCCGGATTTTCCGGTACTTGCGGGGGAAGATCCGGCAGTAAGATTTCCGGTGGTTCCATCTTGTGCATCCTTTTAGCCCGCTGTCCTGTCCTGCTCTCTTTCGGAAGGGCAGTGTTCGCCAGTACGGTTCGGTGCTGCTGTCCGGTCTTCTTTTCAGGCTCCAGCTTTGCAGACTCCGACCTGGGTTCTATGGTCAGCTCAAACCGGTAGTTTGCGGCTCCAAAGGGGCAGATAATATTTAGACCAATTACAGGTATACTATCCTTGCAGTCTGATAAAGGAGATAATATATACCTGGTCCGTGGACAGTGACAGCAGGAAATCCCTTGTGTATCCAGGAGTTTGGCGACTTTTTTGACCATGTAGCGGATGTGCGAAATTGGAACGCAGGGAATGGGATTTGAAACAGTAATCTGTTCATCCGTCACCGTTTCTGGTACGCACACAGACTCTGGTTCTGCGGGTTCCTCTGCAGGTGTTTCTTTTGGAATGTAAATCGGCAGTTTCATTTTCATGGCGATCTCCTCCTTGTCAATCAGTACGTCGCTGATGTTAAACATAATGGAAAGGTAATTGTTTAGGTATATCATGCTCCCGTGATTTCCACGGAAGGATACCAGGGTGATCAGGTTCATCTTCTCCAGCTTTTTTAATAGCCTTGAGACAGTAGGTTTAGAATGTCCCCAACGATCTCCCAGTGTCTGGAAGCTGGTCAGAGGGGAACCGGTATTATTCCGATAATAAACGACAGGGCCGGTGTCAGAGCAGAGGACAGACGGATCATTGTATACAGCGTGGATCCACAGGTCGAGCAGAATGTCCATCTCCGAGCATTTGCCTGCCTGGATCAGCTTGTGAGCTTTTCCAATAGGGAAAAAGAAGAAACCAGTATCCTTTTTGCAGGGATAATTGTATTTCAGGGCAGTATTATCATTCTGCCAGTCGGTAATCTGGAATTTGACCAGACGGTTTTTCTCCAGCAGGGAATAGGTAATGCAGCCTTCCTCCTGGAGATGCTTCAGGATGGATATGGCCTGATGTTGGAACCGGCAGCGAAACCAATCCTGCAGTTCTGAGATGCTGCAGATCCATTCTCCAGGTGAGAGCGTATAAGTGAGCTGCTCCATGCGCCGGTTTGAATTGCTGTAATTGGCGTAGGAGCAAAGAATCAGATACCAGAAAAGAAAAGAGCCTCCGGTGGTTCGGATGCTCCTGTCATTTAATAAGGTCTGTATGAAGTTGCGGTAGATCCGGCAGCGTGGAAAATCTACGATTTGTTTGAGTTCTAATTGGTATTCCATAAGTAAGCCTCCTAATAAAAAAGGCTGACAACGAATGTCAGCCCGTCAAAATGATATGATTTGTCAGTAGGTATTGAGAGAGTGCAGAAGCCAGTTGGTCTCCTCCGGTCTGACACACTCCATTGCATTTTTATTGCATTTTTAAATTTTGTTTTATTGTTTTATAGCGTTTTATAATCGCTAAAACCCCTGTAAATAAGCCAATCTTTGTTTATATCGCTTACCGTCTGTCTGGAGTTTGAATAGTAAACAGAGAGCCGGGAAGCCGCATAAACAGCGGACTTTCCGGCTTTTAGTATGTGTCGTGATACCTTTTTGATACCCATATAGCTAAAATTGAGAATTTACCTTTGAGAGTAAATCTTTGAATGTAGTTGTTTTATGTACTTTACTTAAAGGTTCAGAACATGTAGCAAGATAATTTAATGCGTCTGCAATAAAGACATTTTTGCAATGAGAACTATGGGCAGCACATAACTTTTTAAATCTTTGATTAGCTTTGGTGGTATCAAGATCCATGAGTAAAATGGGATCATCCATTAAGTTTAGCAAACATACAAGAGCCTTGTTGTCGAAATTTTTGATAAATTCTTTATAGTATGGCAAAGCTCCTTCATCAACGCCTTCTCTATATCCATTACCATTTCCAGAATAACAAACAACGATTGTTTTTACCCAATCAGACAGTATGCTTTGGGGTATATTTCCAGATGTGGGTAAAAGTGTTTTTAATTGTCGTGCCCAAGGTTCTTCATTATAGAAATTATTGATACTATTGTGAGTGGTCATTAAATTGGCTAGAGAATCTCGAATTTCTTGAGCAATGCTATCTTCATCTTTGTATGATAAACCATCAACGACAAGAAGGAAATCATTCGCTTTATCTTTTCGGGCAACATCTCCATTTTTTCTAAAATAGCCAAATTTTTCTCCAATGGAATGTTTTTTTGGTTCGCTACTTAGATTCCATACATACTTTGCGATTCCCTCAATATTAGAAGAAACATTTGTGTTGATATTGGAATCTGTATACATACCAAAAATAGTTGAAAGAAAATCTTCAATCATAACTTTGGGAAGCTCTGCGATATTTTCTCCAATATATTTAAAGTCTGATTCGGGTATAACACTGGTGCGTATATTGTAAAGTAACTGTTTCAATTTAACAGCTTCTTCGTTTGGAGTAGCATTGATGGCATATTTTATACAATTGTCTAACCAACTTAATAAATCAAATGCACTAATTTCACTGTCGTTAGGATGAGCTGCACTGGAATGGTTTCTCATATAATTTATAAATTTGAATACTTCAAAAACGTGATCAGTTATTAACCCCATTCTATTGCATGCATGGAGTAAATCAAAATCAGAAATTTGGGAAAGGTCATCTTCAGTTCGTAAATTTTTGTAACGGTTATTTAACTCGGAACTAACTTTTAGAAAGTAGTCTAAGTCAAAATTAATAATCATTTTTCTTAAACTTTTTATTGTTTCATTCCAAAGATAGGTAACAGCTCCGTCAAATAGCCCTGCGGCAACAGAAGAAAGAAAACGAGTTAGATAGGTGGCGAATTGTCTGTTTTCAACTGATATTTTTTGTATTTCTGATTCAATGGAATTAATAACAATTTGTCGCTCCTCAATTGGTGCTAAGATGCCTTTGACAGGTAAGCCTAAATTAACAAGGTAATTGGTAAAAGGTTCATTGAAATCACTTATAGAAGATTGAATCTCATTCTTTATTGTTGTTAAATCATTCATTGTACGTTATCCTTTCTTTTGTGGGATTGAGGTGAGGTATTTAGGTTCTTCTCCATTGGTAGCTATTATTTTTCTTATCATTCCCTTCATTATCAATATCACTACTGGTAGCAGGCCAGTTGATTTTCCATTCAAAATATTCGTCTTCTGAAATTTCTCCGTTCTTTAACTGTTCTTTTCGCAGACACCATTCACGCAGAAATTCATTTACCAGACCATAATCAATCCACATACCCACAGGAGCATGAGCAGGCCATTCGTCGCTATCATTATACCGGACAGATTTATCATCCGAAGCATTGCACTTGCCAGGATTACGGACAAGTTGGAATAGATGAAATGTGTTGCGATTATCTTCGTCAAGCCAGAAGAATGTTTGCATAATGTCCTCGGCGCATCCAGGGGCTTCGGTGATAAAATTAATATAGTTCACATTTAAAATCTTGGCAATTTCCATGAGCGTGTCTTTTTTAGGGACACGATAACCAGACTCATATTGAGCTACACGAACATCAGCATTTCGTTCCTCGTATCCCAGTTTTAAGCCTAATTCGCGCTGTGTTAATCCACGAAATGTTCGTATTCTCTTAATTCGTTCTCCTAATATCATAAATCATGTCCTTTCTAAAATCTATAAGTTATATGTCATAATCCATTCGTTGCCGATTTCCTTTATGATTCTAAAACCTATTTTTTGGTACAGTTTAGCTGCATAATTAGCTTTTTGAACGGAAAGTGAAACACGTTTATAACCGTGTGTTTGTAGCAGAGACAACATTTCTTTTATCAAACTGCTCCCAATTCCCTGCCCTCGATATTTTTTATACAGAGAGATTGCAAGGGAAGGTGTCTTATCATCAATATGTCCGTAATCATTCATAATTCTCACCCAGACAGCACCAATGATTTTATTCTCGACTTCAGCAACTAATGAAAAATCATCTTTTGATGTTCCGAAATCCTTAACATAAATCTGCAGCTCAGGAGCAGTAATAATACTTTTTGAAGGTGGCTCTACTCCTTCTGGAATAAAAATGGCTTCATATAAAAAATCGTCCAATAACGGATACTCCTGTGCTGTCATTTCCCGTATTGTATATTTCATAAAGCCCTCCTATGAAAATAGCTATCCTATTTCTTATATTCTAGCATAACTCAAATCATACGACAACAAAAACTTATCACAAATGCTAAACTTAATAAAAAAGATAAGTTTAACAAATACGCTATTGACAATAACAAAAACGCTAAGTATAATACAAATATGGAACTTAACAAAAAAGCTAAATAAACAAGGGGGATATCTATTTGAAAAATGATTTATTAGTAACAGCCGGAGAAGTTGCACAGGATTTGGGTGTTTCAAAACCATTTGCCTACAAATTAGTGCGGCAGATGAATGAAGAACTGGAAGCAAAAGGATTTATTACAATCGCCGGAAGAGTAAGCAGAAAATACTATGAAGAAAAATTTTATGGTATGGCGCAGACAAATTAAGAGGGGAGTGAAGTCATGGCGGCGTACAAAGATGAAAAGCGTGGAACATGGTATGTATCGTTCCACTATTATGACTGGACAGGAAAAAACTGTCGGAAAGTGAAAAGAGGTTTTAAGACTAAACGGGAAGCGACAGACTGGGAACATCATTTTCGTATGAAAGAAGCTTCTGATCTGGATATGACCTTTGGAGAGTTTGTAGAAGCCTACACCAGAGATATGAAGCCGAAACTAAAACACAATACCTGGCTGACAAAGGAGCATATTCTGCGGACAAAGTTATTGCCATATTTCAGGGACAAGAAAATGCGTGACATTCGTGCGACAGATATTATCCAATGGCAGAATGAACAGATTTCTTATCGTGATGCTAAAGGAAAACCTTATGCGCCTACGTATCTGAAAACTCTGCAATCAGAATTAAGTGCTCTTTTTAATCATGCGGTGCGTTTCTATGAGCTAAAAAGCAATCCTGTTGTGAAGGCGGGGCCGCTTGGAAAAGGGAAAGCAGAGGAAATGCTTTTCTGGACAAAAGAGGAATATTTAAAATTTATTGAAGCGGTAAAAGACAAGCCATATTCATACCATGCGTTCCAGATACTATATTGGTGTGGTCTGCGCGTAGGAGAACTGTTAACTCTTACTCCGCAGGATATTGATTTTGATAACAAGGTCATCCGGATTACAAAATCTTATCAGCGGTTAGAGGGAAAAGACGTAATTACAGACCCGAAGACTCCTAAAAGTAAACGAAATGTGAGTATGCCGGATTTCCTGTGTGATGAACTGAAAGATTATATCAGCAGATTATATGGAATTCTTGCTACGGACCGTATCTTTCATCTGACAAAAAGTTTTCTGCACCATGAAATGACAAGAGGTGCAGAGAAAGCAGGGGTAAAGCGTATCAGAATCCATGATTTGAGACATTCGCATATTTCCCTGCTGATCAGTATGGGATTTTCGGCTGTATCAATCGGAAATCGGGTAGGGCATGAAAGCGTTGATATTACCTATCGCTATGCCCATATGTTTCCTACAGAGCAGACGAAAATGGCGAAGTTATTGAATGAAGAATTTAAGGAGGGCATGGAAGAATGAGTGGTACACACAAATATCCGACAATCAGCTTTCGCATTTCTCCCAGAGAACGTGAGGAAATTGAAGCGAAAATTCTTGTCAGTGGTATGAAGAAAAAAGATTATTTTGTTCGTTCCTGTATTTATAATCGTGTGTGCGTGGTAGGAAAGAAAGAGACTGTATATCAGATTGTAGAGAAATTGAAGGAAATGGAAAACCATCTGTTAGAGTTGGCAGAGCAGTTAAAGGACAGAAAGCCGGAGATTACTTCCGAAGAAATCCGGGAACTTCATACGGCTTATGAGGATATGTTAAAAGCAGTTCTCTGGATGTTGGACGGAGCAAAATATCTGTGGGAGGGAACTGATAAAAAATGCCCCGACAGCGGCAACTATCAGGGCGTGTGATAACGGAAACCTCTGTTATCGGTAATCACAATACGAGTATAGCAGAGGTTTCTTTCATTGACAATGAGATTTTCAGAAACGGAGGTTATATGGAAGAAACAAGAACAGAATTGCAGATGATTAAAATGTCGGAAATACAGTCAAAGGAAGTGGCGTGGCTGTGGTATCCATTTATTCCATATGGAAAGCTGACAATTATACAAGGCGATCCGGGAGACGGGAAAACAACGCTTGTACTTAATATAGCGGCAAAGCTCTCAAAGGGTGAGGGTTTAGACAGTGACATGAAGCTGACAGAGCCATTGACGGTAATCTACCAGAGTGCGGAGGATGGACTCGCCGATACGGTAAAACCTCGCTTAGAAGCAGCAGGTGCGGATTGTGAGAATATTTCTGTTATTGATGAAAGCAAAAAATCGCTTTCCATGATAGACGAACGTCTGGAGGAAGCGATTATAAGGACCAAGGCAAAACTTCTTATTTTAGATCCTATACAGGCTTATCTCGGCGGCAGTATGGATATGAATCGAGCAAATGAAGCAAGGGACATGACAAAGAAACTTGCGGCTCTGGCAGAAAAATATCAATGTGCCATTGTGCTTGTAGGACACATGAACAAGGCGGCAGGGAATAAAGCGGCATACAGAGGAATGGGTTCTATTGATTTTTTCGCAGTCGCAAGGAGTGTATTGTTAGTTGGTAGAGTAGAGGGGGAAGAGAATATAAGAGCGGTTGTCCAGATAAAAAATAACCTTGCAGGATTCGGTCATCCGAAAGCATTTCAACTATCAGAGGACGGATTCCTTTGGCTCGGAGACTATGAGATTACAGCGGATGAAGTTTTAGGCGGCATTGCTCCAAAAGCGAATAAATTGGAACAGGCAAAGCGTCTGCTCCGGAAACTTGCAGAAACAAATAATGCTATACAGAGCAATGAGATTTTTAATCTTGCGGAGGAACAGAATATATCCAGACGGACGCTCGAAAATGCAAAAAAGGAATTGGGAGTCAGAGCGAAGAGGATAAACAATTCTTGGTATTGGGAATTGAACAAAGTAAGAACAGATTAAGGCAACAGCGCAACAATGCAGAGTATATAGAATTTGCGGATTTAGGATTTGTAAGGTTGCAAAATATATAGACCTTGTATTGTTGCGGTCTTGGAGAGGAGCGTGGGATATGATACGGAAGCAGAAATGCGACAGGAACTGCTGCTTCGTCCATAGGACGGAAAAGCTCCCGGCAGGGCGCAAAGGCAGCTTTTGATGGACGGAACGGCTGTCAAAAGTGCTTTTGCGTTACTTTCGACGAAAGTAACAAAGCCTATGCGCCGTATCCGGCGCTGATTACCACCCGAAAAGGGAGAAAGGATATTGATTGAAAAGAACAATCAGCTTTATGACAGGGAAAGGTTCTGTCAACCATAATAGTAGAAAATTTCATGCAAAGAATACTGATCCAGAGCGAAGCTATCTGAATATAGAGTATATCAATGAAAATATCGAAGATGTATATCATGAATTATTTGATGAAGCCCTTGCCAGGTATAACGAAAAGCAGAGCAGAAAGGATCGTTGTATTGATAATTACTATGAAAAAATTCGCGCTGGTAAGCAGGAGAAAACATTCCATGAGATCATTCTGCAAATCGGGGATAAGGATAATATGGGAGCAAAAACCGAGGATGGACAGCTTGCTGCAAAGATACTTAATGAGTATATGCAGGATTTTCAGCAGAGAAATCCTACATTGAGGGTATTCTCTGCATATTTGCATATGGATGAAGCCACTCCACATTTGCATATTGATTTTATTCCTTATACGACGGAAAGTAAGAGGGGGCTTGATACAAGAGTATCTCTTAAACAGGCGTTATCGGCTCTTGCATTTAAAGGCGGTACAAGAAGGGAAACAGAATTAAATCAGTGGGTGGCGGCAGAAAAGAAACAGCTTGCGGCTGTTATGGAACGACATGGTATTGAATGGGAACAGAAAGGAACTCACGAGAAGCATTTGTCTGTTCTGGATTTTGAAAAGCAGGAGAGGGAAAAAGAGGTAGCGGGTTTAGAAAAAGCTATTTCCGGTGGGAAAGATGAATTGCAAGATATTCAAATGCAGCAGACAAAGGCTGTGCAGGAGACAGAGCAGATTCGACAAGAACTTTCAGAACTCTTTATAACAAACGATCTACTGCGAGAACAGACGGAAACTTTGACACAAGATAAAGAGAAGTTGTTATCTGATAATGAAAAATTGGAACGACAGCAGAAAAAGTTACAGCAGGAGATTGAGAAAATGTCTATTTCAAAGACTGTTATGGAACAGAATATACGTGCTTATGACGAAGATAAAGAATGGCAGTTGCCAGAACCGGGGGCCTTTATGAGTGCAAAGACTTACCGAGATAAAAAGGCATTATCTCTTGTAGAGCGACTGAAAGATGTTATAAAAGAACTGACAATAAGGTGTATTCATCTTATGGAACAGGTAAAGAAACTGACCACAAAAATAAACATGCAAGAGGAAAAGATTGAATATCTGACGGATCGGGCTATGGGACAGAGAATGGTAATCGATAGATTACAGGAACAAGCGGCAGACTTGGGGCGGTTGAAGCAATATTTCGGAGAAGAGCGTGTACAGTCTATAGTAGAACAGAGTAAGAACATAGAACGAGCGGAAAAGGCGGCTAAACGTTCGAGACGTTTACATGAAATGACCAGATAGGGGAGTGATACAGTGACAGATATGGAAAAAAAGATTATGGTTCGGCTGTGCGCCAAAATTCTTTTGGAAACAGATTTATATGATACAGATATAGAAGTACGGAATTTGATTGATTGGATATGCGTGTCGGAGCAGATAAAAATGAATAATAATGAAATACGCAAACTGACCGGAGAATATAAGCAGATAGAGCCGAAGTGCAGGGAAGGCGTGAGGGAGCAGTTGGAGCGCATGAAAGAACTTTGTAAAGAACGAGATAGACTTTATGAGAAGCAGAATGATCTGAGAGGGAAAAGGCAGGAAATTGAGAGCATATTAAGATGATAGGAGAGAAGCATATTATACCAAAGTATCTTTGACTTTTTATAGTAAAGTATTTTGGACCATGTTATAATTAAAGTATCAGTTTGGTGTTCATTAGGAAGAGAAAGTAATCTTTAGATTATTTAAAAATAAGACTAAGATTATATTATTCTGCAAAGAGTTTGGTTTTTAAATATCTTTAACAGAATGGGAGTGGAGATTTATGGGAGAATTTATGCAAACTAATTTAATTATTGTGGAAGGGATTCCAGGGAGTGGAAAGAGTACAACAGCGGCGATGATAGCTGAAGAATTACAGAAAAATGGGAAAAAGGTCATTTGTGTGGATGAAGGTGCACAGGAACATCCAGCAGATTATGCTAATTACGATTTCCCGGATTTCAGGACAGAGCGAAAGGCAATTCTTGATAAGTGGCGTTCTTTTGTAGAGAAAGCTGACAAGGATATAATATATGTTTTTAACTGTGTTTACCTACAGAATCCAATGTGCGAAACGATGATGCGGTTTGGCATGGACGAAAAAGAATCAAAAGTCTACATTCAAGAGATAACAGAAGTAATTAAACCATTGAATCCAATTATCATTTATATAGATGAACCCGACGTAAAATCTGCAATTGATAGTGTGCTTGATGAACGTGGAACAGACTGGTTAAATGCTGTAATTGATTATCACGTATCACAAGGTTATGGAAAACAAAATAATTTATTAGGTTATGACGGATACATTAAATGTCTGGAAGAAAGACGAATTCGAGAACTTCGTATATTGCAAGAACTTAACATTGATTACTATACAATAGGAAAAGATATGTGTGTTGAAGAGTTCGCGGCTTTAATTTCTTCAGTCGGTTGGAGTAAACCTTCAATGGAGCAAATGCAACTTGCTATAGAAAATAGTACACAATCTTTTATAGTTCGCCATAAAGGCATTCCAATAGCGACTATTAATTGGTTAGGAGACTATGGGATGCACTGGTTCATGAAAGAGTTCATTGTACGTAAAGAATTTCAAGGGAATATGATAGGAAGATTTCTTTATCGTTTTTCGGAGAACTTTATTAAAAGTAAAATGCAGACTGGTTGGAAAGAGTGTATTGACTTGAGAGCATCAAAAGGAAAAGAAAATTTTTATCATCAACTTGGATTTCAAATAATGACAGAAGAAACAGGAAGCGGAATGGAAAAAATGGTTGAACGATAGAACATAAAGCAAATTGTATTTATTATAATTAGAAAAGATAAGAGAAAAGATAGAACTAAGGTATATACAAGAGAATTCCAAGCTTTCTTGTAAAATATGTAATTACATGGTGCTAGCACCATGTAGATAGAGTGATTAAGAAGAAATATTCGTGATACCCGTATGATACCTGTTTGATTGGAAACTATGAATAGGGCGTGAAATTTGGATATTATGAATATAAAAATCCGCAAAAGACAATTGTATATTTAACGATTATGTTATACTTGCAGGGAGTTCGAATAAGTTGAAATGTTGTAAATTGTTGATATCTATACGGTTTACAAGCACATTAGCATAGTCCATGCCAATAAAATGACAACATTTCAGATATTACTCACTAAATAATTCACTGAATAATAGAATACTGTAATAACAGAAAACCTTACCAATTTTCAGAATTGAAACTGAAAGTCGGTAAGGTTTTTTGCGTAGATAAAGAACTGACAGAGGTGAAAACTGTCATTATGTAATAGGGCGGATTTATTAGAAAAATTTTGTTGAAATTAAATCAGGACAATGAAACCATATTAATCATTGACACCATATACGACACCACATATAATATAAGCAGGAGGTATAAAAAATGTCAAAATGGGATAAATTGATAATGCGAATATGCAATTTATCGAAAGATCTCCGGTTTAATGAGTTACGGAAGGTATTGGAAAGTTATGGATACGAAATGAATGCACCGAGAGGTGGAAGTAGTCATTATACGTTTAGGAAGAAAGGATGTATGCCAGTTACAATACCGAAGCACGAACCAATCAAAAAAGTATATGTAGAAATGGTAAGGCAGATTGTAGAAAGTGAGGCGAAGAATAATGAAGACGCTGAATGATTATATGGCAATGTCCTATCGTATGGAAATCGTAGAAGATAAAGACGAAGGCGGATTTGTGGTTTCTTATCCGGATTTGCCTGGCTGCATTACTTGTGGGGAAACTGTGGAGAGCGCAGTGGCAAATGCATTGGATGCAAAAAAAGCATGGATTGAAGCGGCATTGGAAGAAGGAGTGGAGATTCATGAACCAGATAGTTTGGAAGCTTATTCCGGGCAGTTTAAACTTAGAATTCCACGTAGTTTGCACAGATCTCTGGCAGAACATTCTCAGAGAGAAGGAATCAGTATGAATCAGTATTGCGTATATCTTCTTTCGAGAAATGACGCAATGTTTTCAAAATAGCAGTTGCGAAATATTTTCAGATAGTTATAAATGAACTGACAACAAATTAGCTATGGAGAACTACAAACACATGTTATCCCCAAATATTAAAAAACAAATCCAACACAATTACAAACGGATGAAACACGGAAAAATAAAAGGTATTCTGCTATATCTCACCATATGTGTGGTTGCTGCCTGTATTATCAGCCTTTTCCTTGGCAATCCCTTTCCTCATAAGGAGAATTTCACGGGCTTGTCAATTGATTCTTACGGCAGCTTCCTTTTTCCTGGTAATCCCTTTTCTTATAAGGGGGCTGGCTTATCGCGTTCGGTATGGAATGACGGATGGATGTATACAGGGTTAGTTACATATCCATATCTGTTTGTGCTTTTTTGTGTGGCAGTTTGTGTTTTGTCGATTATAGTGGTATGCGTCCCGCTGATCAGGGATGTAAACAAATATAATCAAGTTCTGCTCAGGAAATGTGATGTGAAATCATATCTGGAAATCATGGAATACGGTGTGGCTTATGGAAAAACTCTCAGATTCCGGGGATTTCAGGGAGCGGTTTTTGTAGTGATGCAGGAGAATTTTGTGCTTGCGTTGATTGCCAACGAAAAACTGGAGGAATGTCGCCGGTTTTTAGAAGAGGAATGGACCGGAAAAAAGAACAGCAGGTCATATAAACGGCTAATGATGAATCTGGATCTTGTCGAGGCATACGGGGATTTGGACTCTGACAGATTTAATGAATTGTTTCAAAAGGCCGGGAGAAGGCTGAAAAAAGAGAAATTGCTGGTCGCGGAGAAAATGTTTCTGGAGCAGAAATATGACCAGACTATCACTCTTTTAAAGGCATACAAAGCGCCGACCCGTTATAATGAAGTATTCCGCCACTATCTGATGGGTATGTGTTATGATAAAATGGATAATCAGAAAATGGCGGAAGATTGTATGCGGTATGTATCCGAGCATGGGAACACGATGCCGTGCCGGGATAGAGCGCAGGAGTGGATTTCTCAAAAGCTCTAATTGCTATCAGAAGGATGATGCTCGGCATAATAGCGGAAAGCTTTTACGATATAATCAGAAGCCCCTTTTTTGTATTTTTTGTCAGTTACGCTTTTGATATAATCGTTGGAATATGCATCGATCAATACGTAGATATACGGTTTGGCAAGGGAAACACCTCCGCCGTTGTCCCTGATCAGTACATCTATCGAGTGAACGATGGATTGTATTTCGGGAGTAGATACATTTATTGATAAATCGGCGGTTAGTTTGCCGTATAATATGTCGGATTGTTTGGCGATTTCCTTTGCTTCTTCCGGCAGCCGTGTTTCCATAATCTCAGAAAAATGTTCCAGATTATATTTCATTTGTTCTGTGTAGTTCTCGACGCTGCCAAATTGCTGGATGGCCAGTTTTGCCACCTGGTCTTCATCATCTCTGATTTTCTGGATAAACATGTCAAAATTTTCGATACTTCCCCAGTGTTTTGTGACAGTTTCTGCCTGATTGGTTTTGAAATCTTCCAGGGCGCTTATATAATCAGACAGATCAAATTCTTTAAAACTCGTACAGTGTTCCCCTTTTTCGAGGCGTTCCAGGAGTTGGATCAATCGGTTGATCCGATTGCGTTTCAACAGAAATAATTCCTTTTGTTTTTTGAAGGCGGCAATTCTGTCGAAATCAGGATTTTCAAGAATTTCTTTGATTTCCTTTAATGAAAATCCCAGCTCTTTAAAAAACAGGATTTGCTGCAAAGCCTGCAATGCATTTTCATCATATAAGCGATAGCCGGATGATGTGAGTTCACTGGGCTTCAGCAAGTCGATTTCATCATAATATTGCAGTGTTCGTATGCTGATGCCGGTTAGTTTGGCGACTTGACTTATACTTTTCATGGCGGATGCTCCCTTCATAAGATTGTGGCCTTTTTTATCAGAGGATGATAAAAAATGACCGGTCAAAAATGATTATGCCCTCTGAAACAATAATACAATATCACGCTGCGTGAGAGTCAAGCTTTAAAATGTATCGCTTATAATTTGAAATGTTGAGCAGTGAGAAAACGTTGTGAGAAAATATCTTTTTTATAGGAATATTCAATGTTCTGGATGCGACAGATATGACCTGTTTTGATGATGAAACATTTGATGTGGTTTTGAATATGGGGCCGTTGTATCATTTGACAGAAGAGGGGAAAAGATATCAATGCTTCACAGAATCACTGAGAGTTCTCAAAAAGGGCGGGTTGTTGGTGGCTGCATATATACCCAGACTTTATCTGAATCAAATGATAGCTATGAGTGATATAAAATATTTGGATATGGAGTTTTTGAATCAGATAAAAGATACCGGTATTTTAAAACATGAAGATCCGAAATGTTTTTGGACAGATACATATTATTCATCTTATGAGGATATGGAAGAGCTGTTTAGAAAACACGCGATAAAGACGGTGAAACATTTTGCTCAGGATGGTCTTTTGCCTATGTTAAAGAAGAAGGCGGACCAATGGAACGACGAGCAGTTTAAGATATGGTGTGATTATCATTGTTCTGTATGTGAGGAGAAATCCATCATTGGCATGAGTAACCATGTCGTCATTGTCGGAAGAAAATAACACCCCCACCCAGGGCCGCGCGGTGCCAGAAGAGTAATCTGCCATTGCTGCGGCCCGCCGCAGGCGGAGAATCCTGCCTGGCAGGATTCAATCTTGTGGCCGATAAGGCTGATGAGACCGATGGGGCTATTCTTTTTCCCTTCTCGAAATAATCTTTTTCAAGTCAAATTTCACAATATAAAAGTACATAACGAGCAGAAGTGCTGCCGCGAGTACCCAGGCGGCAGGGCTTGCGAGGCATACGCCCAGGTAGCTGTGCTGTCTGGCGGCGATGACGGCGACAACGCCTCTGCCGATCAGCTCGGCGACGCCGGCCATCATAGGCAGCAGGCCGTAGCCGAGGCCCTGGATGCCGTTCCGGTAAATGTTTACGATGGTCAGCGGGATGAAGAATGCGCCGACGCATTTTAAGTAAATATCGACGGAGTCGATGATCAGCGCCACATCTTCAGATACAAAGAGGTAGCTCATGTATTTTCCCACTGTCATGACGAGAGCAGCCGCGGCAAAAGAATAAACGATGCCGATGATGGTGGAAGAGTGGAAGCCTTTGCGGATGCGGGGGATGTTGCCGGCACCCATATTCTGCGCTCCGTATGTGGCGATGGTGGTTCCGAGGGCCACGTAGGCCTGGGTGACCACCTGCTCGATTTTGCTGGCGGCGGTGAAGGCGGCTACCAGGGTGGAACCGAGTATGTTCAGGGAAGACTGTACCATCATGGTGCCGATGGCGGTGATGGAATACTGCAGCGCCATGGGAATTCCAATCTGCATCTGCCGTTTTAGGAGAGCGCCCTCTGGATGCCAGTCCTCTCTTGTCATGTGGAGAATTGGCACTTTTTTTATGATGTAGACCAGGCAGAGCAGACCGGATACTCCCTGAGAGATGATGGTGGCGATGGCAGCTCCTGCTGCGCCCATGTGAAATACAATGATGAAAAAAAGATCCAGGGCGATATTGAGCAGGGCCGAGAAAATCAGAAAATACAGGGGAACTTTGCTGTTGCCCAGCGCCCGTAGGATGCTGGCCAGCAGATTATAGAGCATCTGAGCCAGAATACCGCCGCTGATGATCATGATGTACGAATAGGCGTCCGCATAGATATCAGAAGGTGTGTTCATCAGATGAAGCCATGGTTCCATGAGAAGCATGAACGCCGCAGTCAGTATCAGTCCGATGATCAGGGACAGGATGGAAGCGCCGGCCACAGTACGGCGCATGGCCGGAAGGTCTCCGGCGCCGAATTTCTGTGCGGTCAGCACGGTGAAGCCTGCTGTCATGCCTACGACAAAGCCGTAGATCAGGAACATGATGGTTCCGGTGCTTCCCACTGCGGCGAGGGCTTTGGTCCCTACAAATTTGCCCACGATCACGGCGTCAGCCATGTTATAAAATTGCTGAAATACATTTCCTATGAAGATGGGCAGCGTGAAATTCAGGATGATTTTTGTTGGATTTCCCACTGTCATGTCATATTGCGCTGCTTTCATAAAATAATCCTTTCTTTATCAAAATTCAGAAGCAAATTATATATCAGGAGAAAAGGCTTGTAAATGTCATTTCTGGAAATGAAGATGGTTTTTGTGGTACATTTTCTCTGAGAAAATTATGCAGAGGAAAAATGACAATTTTCTACGAAAGCGCTCTTCTCTATGTTATAATGATGAAAATATGAGGAATCAGCACACAGAGGATGAGGGAAATGTGGAGTAGAAAAGAATTAAAAAGAAATGGTAAGAAGAATCTGAAGAAGAATTTTTGGCGTGTGGTTGGAATAAGTCTGCTGATCGCATTTATCGCCAGTGGTTTGAAGGTGACGCAGCATGTGGATAATGCAGCGTTATATTTTGTAAACGGAAGATTTAATACGCCTACCAATGCGCAGATTATGAATGACTGGTACCAGAGCGTGAGACAGAGCGGCGATCTGGAAGAAAACAGAGTCATTACATATTTGGGCGAGCATTACAAGCCGAAAAAGGGCGTGCTGGCGCATATCTACAATAAGATGACACAGGAAAAATCTGCTCTTTACGGTTTTGTGAACGCCATGAACGATATTTTGTTTAAAGACAAGGGAACCCAGGGCATGGTCATTCTGGCGGGGGTCGTGCTTCTGCTTTTGTTTTATGCATTTGTCAGCAATGTACTTCGTGTGGGGCAATGCCGTTTTCTGTTGGAGAACCGTTCCTATACTCAGAGTAAAATTGGAAGACTGCTGTTTCCATGGCGTGTAAAACGCGGAAAGAAAACGGCGTTTACTATGTTTAAAATGTCTTTCTTTATTTTTCTGTGGGATTTGACAGTGATCGGAGGAATCATAAAAAGATATTCTTATAAGATGATTCCGTACATTCTGGCGGAGAATCCGGATATTGGGCACAGAGAGGCGTTTATTCTCTCCCGCCGGATGATGCGTGGAAATAAATGGAGAGCGTTTGTTCTCGACTGGTCTTTTATCGGCTGGCATATATTAAATGTTTTTACTTTAGGAATACTTAATCATGTTTGGACTATTCCGTATACGGAGACTGTATATGCTGAACTTTACACAGCGCTTCGAAGAGAGGCGAAAGAGAAGCAGTATGCCTATGCAGAATATTTGAATGACAAGCTGTTGTTCACCGAGTCAGAGGAAGAGGAATACCCGGTGGAGAAATATCCGCTGTACAATCCGGAGACCAGACAGTGGATAAAAATCAATTATAAAAGAAAATATTCTGTCCGTTCCCTGATTCTGATGTTTTTTGCTTTTTCTATGATTGGATGGTGCTGGGAAGTGGCTCTGCATCTTTTTGGTGACGGAGTATTTGTCAACAGAGGATTTTTCTACGGTCCGTGGCTGCCGATTTACGGTACCGGCGGTGTTTTGGTGGTTATCCTGTTGAAACGATTTGTGGACAGACCATTGCTGACTTTTTTCATGGCAATGCTGGTTTGCGGAGTGGTAGAATATTTTGTCGGTTTTTTCCTGTGGGAATTCAAACACATGTATTGGTGGAATTATTCCGGTTATTTTCTGAATCTCCACGGAAGAATCTGTGCGGAAGGACTGATTATTTTTGGGCTTGGCGGCTGCGCCTTCCTTTATCTGATCGCACCGTTCTTTGACGAGCTGTTTAAGAAGATCCCGAGAAAGGCTGCAATCATAGCTTGTGTTATTCTTCTTGCAGTATTTGCAGTGGACGGAGTCTATTCCATGGTGAACCCGAATAGTGGAGAGGGAATTACATCTTATGAGAATCATTAAAACGGTACGAAAGGAGAAATATAATGATTGCTTTTTTATTGGCTCCTGTTTATCTGGCCATAAATGCATATATATTGTTGTGGATTTTTCGATTTATTGACGCCTGTCTTTCGGATACCCGCGCAAAAAGCGTTAAAATAATCTGCGCTGTCCTGTACATATTTCTGTGTCTGACGCCGCTGTTCGCTTTCCTTTTGCCGGCGTCTGATTTAAAAAAGACGGTCGCCCGCACGGGAAATTACTGGATGGGAGTTTTCCTTTATACGGTGATCATTGTGGCGTCTCTGGATCTCATACGAGTTATCGTAAAAAGGGTTCCGGCGCTTAAAAAATGTATTCCGGAAACGAAACGTTTTTTTGTCAGTGTCTGCTGTTTTGCCTGTGTGGCTGCCGCAGGAATCAGTATTTATGGAATATGGAATGCAAAGAACATACAAGTTACAGAATATACGGTGGACATTAATAAGGACATTTCGCAATCTGATTCACTAAAAATTGTTCTGGCAGCGGATCTGCATATGGGTTACAGCATTGGCTATCGTCACGTAGAGCGGATAGTTCGTCAGATCAATGCACAGAATCCGGATATTGTCTGTTTTGCCGGGGATATTTTTGATAACCATTACGACTCCATAGATGAGCCGGAAAAGATAAAAGAGGTTCTGCGTACGATCAAAGCTCCTTTAGGTGTGTATGCCTGTTATGGCAACCATGATTATGAGGAAGAAATTCTGGCAGGCTTCACATTTTCTTCGCAGGAAAAAGTGGAGATTGGCGAGCAGATGCGGGAACTTTTAGAAGAATCAGGAATACGTACTCTGGAAGACGAAACTATCCTTGTGGATGACCGCTTTTATCTGACTGGCCGCCGGGATTATTCCTCCGGCAAATCAGGAATCACAAGGAAATCACCAGAACAGCTTTTGCAGGATCTGGATAAGACGAAGCCGATCATTGTCATGGATCATCAGCCGAAGCAGCTTGCGGAACTGGCAGAGGCGGGAGCGGATTTGGATTTGTGCGGACATACCCACGACGGTCAGCTCTTTCCAGGCAATATTGTCACAGCTCTTATGTGGGAGAATTCCTGCGGTTATCTTAAAAAAGGAGATATGCATAATATTGTCACTTCCGGTGCAGGAATTTTTGGACCGTATATGCGAGTCGGAACAAAAAGTGAGATTGTAGTGATAAATGTTTCATAAAAGAAAAGACCGATATTTCCCGGAAAGGAGATATCGGCCTTTTTGTCATCGGCTGAGATGTTTCTCAAGCCAGGTAACACCCTTATACAAAAATGCGGCCATCAGACAAAGGAGAAAGATGGATAGCATTACCCAATCCATTTTGAAGAGCTGAGACAAAATGGAAAGGAAAATGATAAAGTGGGTATTGCAGTAAATATTATTTATATTCTAAACGGTTATTTAAAGAAGAAATTGCAATAATTGATATTTTATAGGAAGAAGGGCATCCAATTAATGGTAAATGTGGTATAGTAAGCAGGAGGAATTTACATAAACAATACAAATCTCTTTATTATGCTTCGGCATTTGAAGAATTTCAGGAGGAACCCCATGGGTGAAATAAGAGAACAAAAGAAGATTTCTGTCGGATTGTGGGTATTTCTACTGGTGATTTTCAGTTTCTTAGTTATTTCATGGAGATATAGTCCGACAGAGCATTTTTTCGATGAAGAAGGAGTATATGAACTTGAGACTGTCTGGCATGGAGAGAGACAGTCGGAGAGCGTGGACAGCCTGCCTGCTGTTTTTGCACATGATGAAAATGGAACGGCCACCGTGTATACGACGATTGATGAAAAATGGATGGAACAGGGGAATACTCTTTGTTTTCGGGCTTCTCAGGAAGCTGTGCGCGTCTGGATTGACGGTTCTTTGGTGCTGGAACAAGGGAATCTGGATATCGGTATTTTTGGACAGGCTCCTTCCAGCGGCTGGGTTATGTTCCGGCTTCCCGCAGACAGCGGAGGGAAAGAACTGAGAATAGAATTGTCCTCTCCCTATGAAAATTATCAGGGATTATTGCATAAGGTTTATATAGGTACAAAAGCAGCTCTGTTATTTGCTGTTCTGCATACTTATGGACTTGGATTTGCAGTTGCTTGTCTGCTCATAGCCATCAGCGTGGTACTGTTTCTGTTCTATCTGTTATTTTTTGTCAGGAAGATTCCTGGCAGTCAATTTTTGCTTCTGGCAGTTTTTGGAATGCTGGCGGGAATATGGATGCTCGGAGAGAGCCACATGCTTCAGTTTTTCACGGGAAAGCTGGCTGCCTGGTATAATATGACGATGATTGTCATACATTTAATGCCGTTGCCGCTTCTCGGAATCATGGAGAAATTGCCGGACTATTCATACGGACGCATATGCAGAGGCGGCAGATATTTTCTGATGGGATATTTGATAATGCTGATCGGACTGCAGGTGTCGGGAATCCGGGATTTTATGCAGATGCTCAACATATCGCTGATGATTTTACTTTTGATTTGTGTAGGTAACCTGTTTCTGATTTACTGGGAGTTTTTTCACAATCACAATAAAAAAATTCTTCCTATGGTAGTGGCAATCACCATATTTTCTGTCTTTGCCTGTATGGAGCTGACGCATGGACTGATTAATATTCACAGAGCTTTAGGCTCATATCTGCAGGTGGGAGTGCTGGCGTTTTACGTTGTTCTTTGTGTATTCAGCATTCGTACTACTTTTGACCTTTATGTGCAGGGCTTGCAGTCAGAATATTATAAAAAACTCTCCTATGTAGATCAGATGACAGGATGTATGAACCGGCGCGCCTTTACAGAGCGGGAGGATAGCTGGGTTCCCGGCGGAAACGATGTGCTTCTCATGATAGATCTGAATGATCTGAAGGAGATTAATGATGTGATGGGACACCATGTGGGAGATGTCTATATCAAAAAATGTTCTGACGCTATATTGGATATTTTTGGGAAGCTGGGAGATTGTTACCGGATGGGCGGTGATGAATTTCTTTTCTGGGGAACCGGCGTCCCGGAAGAAAAGCTGGAGAAGCTGGAAGAGGAGCTTCGTTCCCGCGTACAGGAAGCGTGCAAAGATATTTCTCCTGTCTGCGGCGTAGCTTCCGGTCATGCGGCAGCCACCCCGGAAGATAGATCAGTTGAAGAAATTCTGAAACGGGCGGACGAGAAGATGTATGAAAATAAACGTTATGTGAAGATGTGAGTAACCTGCCTTCTGTCACCCCGGACATTTTTCCGCATACTAATAAGAAGAAAATAAAAACTCGTGGTGTATCTTTATGAAGGAAGATTCCTCATATGCAGAAGAGGCTAAGAGCAGAAAATCATGCGGTACGCCGGCGAAAGAGTCCGCGCTTTTATTTCTGGACGTCCTCTGTACATACTTTGAAGAGGAGCAGATTCTTGACAAAGAGCAGATAAAGCTTTTTCGAAAACAGTGGATGGCGGAGGAAATGTAAGGGGATGGCAGTGGAAAACGTTTATAGAGCAATTTTATATGAAATATACTGCACTGGAATATATTTCTCAGAAAAATTTATTGACATCTGCACATTTCTCAGGTACAATTCTCACATCAAGATAATTTGATGTGAGGTGAGGCGATGGATACGATTCATCAGGAACATGCAAAGATATTCAAGGCTCTCTGTGATGCAAAACGTCTTGCGATACTGGAGCAGCTGCGCAGCGGCGAGAAATGTGCCTGTAAGCTTCAGGAGCCTCTGGATCTGACACAATCAGGATTGTCCTATCATATGAAGATACTCTGTGATTCCGGCATTGTGGTCAGCCGTCAGGAAGGGAAGTGGACGCATTATCGTCTGAGCACATCCGGCAGAGATTATGCGTTGGAACTGCTGAAAAAGCTGACGACCCCGGATACAGTCTGGAATGAGTGTGACGATAAGGAGAAATGAACGTCATCTGTAATCAGATGGCGTTTCCTTTAAACTAATACATCAAAAAAACTTGATGTGATATTCTTGAGAAAGTGAGGAAACTACATGGGAATATGGCAGTTTATTCAGGAACAGATTCTTGGGATGAAATGGATGAATGAGGTGATTGGATTTGGGCTTTCTGCCCTGGGTCTTGACGTGAGCGGACGGATTGGAGGCAGCATACAGTTTTTCTTGTATGATGTGGTAAAAATTACCATACTGCTCTGTTTTCTGATTTTTGTTATCTCTTATATTCAGAGTTTTTTCCCGCCGGAACGGAGTAAACGGATTCTTGGGAGGTTTCACGGTATCCGGGCAAATATCATCTCTGCTTTGCTGGGAACGGTGACGCCTTTTTGCTCCTGCTCATCAATTCCGCTGTTTATCGGTTTTACCAGTGCAGGGCTGCCATTGGGCGTAACATTTTCCTTTTTGATCTCCTCCCCTATGGTGGACCTGGGAAGCCTTGTACTGCTCATGAGCATTTTCGGAACGAAAGTGGCTCTTGTCTACGTCCTTCTCGGACTGGTGATCGCGGTGGCGGGAGGCATGATCATTGAGAAAATGCACATGGAAAAATATGTAGAAAGCTTTGTGTTGTCCGCTGGCAGCGTAGATATAGAATCTCCGGATCTGACGGTACGGGAGCGTCTGATTTATGCCAAAGAGCAGATGGCAGAAACATTTAAAAAGGTATTTCCGTACATCCTTCTCGGCGTCGGTATAGGCGCGGTCATCCATAACTGGATACCGGAAAGCTGGGTGGAAACAGTATTGGGGAATCGTAATCCGTTCGGCGTGATCATCGCAACCATCGTGGGAATCCCCATGTATGCAGACATTTTTGGGACGATTCCGGTGGCGGAAGCATTACTCGCCAAAGGAGCGCAGCTTGGTACGGTGCTGTCCTTTATGATGGCGGTCACCACCTTGTCACTGCCTTCAATGATCATGCTCCGAAAAGCGGTGAAGCCAAAGCTGTTGGGGCTGTTTATCGCCATTTGTGCAGTTGGCATCATAGTTGTGGGATATCTGTTCAATGCAGTGCAATATATGTTGATATAGCATGTGCTTAGATAAGATAAAATGTATCGGAAGATATACTGATGAAGGTTGAATATTGAATCGGGAGGTTTTTACAATGAAACTATTTGGAGGAAAAACAAAACAGAAAACCGGAAATTGCTGCGGCGATGGATGTACGCCGGAAACCATGCAGCAGGCAGAGACAAAGAAAAACAGTTCCGGAATCAAGGTGCTTGGCGGCGGCTGTGCCAAATGCCATGAGCTGGAGAATGCAGTAAAAGAAGCATTGGCGGAACTGGAAATGGACACCTCTGTCGAAATGGTAACAGATTTTGCGCAGATTGCCGCATACGGAGTGATGACGACTCCTGCTCTGGTGATTGACGGCAAAGTCGTATCCTACGGCAAAGTATTGAAAAAAGAGGAAGCAAAAGACATAATACAGAAGGCGAGGGGCTGAAAATGAAGAAAAAAACAAAAGTCGCATTTATCTGCGTCCACAATTCCTGCCGAAGCCAGATTGCGGAGGCACTGGGAAAACATCTCGCGTCCGATGTATTTGAGAGCTATTCTGCGGGAACAGAGACGAAACCGCAAATCAACCAGGACGCAGTACGTCTTATGAAACAGCTCTATGACATTGACATGGAAAAAACGCAGCGCAGCAAGCTACTATCGGAGATTCCTCCGGTCGACATAGTCATTACCATGGGCTGCAACGTGGAATGCCCGTTTCTTCCATGCAAACACAGAGAAGACTGGGGACTGGAAGACCCCACCGGAAGCAGCGACGAGGTATTTTTACAGGTGATCAAAGCGATTGAGGGAAAGGTACTGGAGCTGAAGGAGAGGGTTAGGAAAGGGTAGAAAATAACATTTCTGCATATATTTTCATATATAAGAATGACTTCATATGTCCTGATGAGGTGAAAAATATGCCGGAAAATCAAAAACGTGCTGTCATTTACTGCCGTGTCAGCACGCAGGAACAGGCGCAGCGGGATGCACTGGCTGTGCAGGTGGAAGAAGCCCAAAATGCGGTAAAGAGCAATGAATGGGTGCTTGTTGACCAGTATATCGAGATGGAGAGCGGGACAACGAAGCATGGTCGCTCAGAATACATGCGGTTGCTTGACGACATAAAGGATAAAAATAAATTTGATATTATCGTCATCAAATCCCTGGATCGCCTGAATCGTTCGGCCAAAAACTGGTATCTGTTTGTGGAGGAGCTTGTCAACAATGACAAGCTCCTTTACATATACATGGACAGAGCGTTTTATAAAACCGACGATCGCCTTATCTCCGGAGTGAAGGCGATCCTGGCGGAACAATATTCCAGAGATTTGAGCAGCAAAATCAATAATGCGCACGAGTACCGGCAGAAAAACGGTACAACGGTTCTGATCAATAATAATACCTATGGATATGTCAAGAATCCGGATAAATCTGTGTCCATTCATCCTGAGGAAGCGAAAATGATACGAAAGATTTACCGGCTGGCGGCGCAAGGCTGCGGTTCCCGCACGATCAGTAAGATTTTATATCAGGACGGCATCCGGAACCGCAATGGCAATCAGCTGGAGGAGTCCAGCATCCGGAGAATTATCAAAAATCCGCTCTTTAAAGGCGTCGTTGTCATGAATAAGCGGCACTTTGACTTTGAAAAAAAGAAAGAAATAAAGAATCCGGAATCGGAGTGGATTTATCATCAGGGGCTTGTACCTGCCATTGTGGAGAAGGAATTGTGGGAAAAGGCCAATAAGATGCTTAAATTATCGGCAGCGCAGGTAAAGGGCGCCGGCCGGCAGAAAAAACACAGAGAACTCTATGATTTCTCCGGTAAGCTGATCTGTGGAGAGTGCGGAGCTCCCTACTATAAAACCTTCCGCCGGCAGTATGCTAATCCGGAGCATGTCATCGTGGAATGGAGATGTTCTTCTTATTTAAAACATGGGCGGAAGAAACAAGAGGTGGCAGAAGGGAAGAATCAATCTAAAGAATGGGGGGCTGATGAACAGAAGCTGCGCCGCGGTCAGATTACCGGCTGTGACAATATCCATTTAAAGCAGGAAGGGCTGGAGCGCATGATGCGGGAGCTGTCCGGACAGTTGTTTGCATGGCAGGATGAAGAAAATATGATCCGTCGCATTATCAAAATACTTTCTGAGGTGCTTCTCACGGGAGAGACACATTTGAAAAAAGAGGAAGTGGGGAAGAATCTTATGGCTGTCAGGAACCGGAAGAGCCGGTTACTTGATCTGCTGCTTGATAACACCATCTCAAAGCGGGGGTATAAAAGCAAGCAAAAAGAACTGGAGCAGGAAGAACAGCGTTGGACAGAGCGGCTGGAGAGGATGGATGTGGAGGAAGAAAAAATCCGGCAGACGAAGGAACGTCTGGTGGGAATTGAGCAAAAACTCCGGGCCGATGGCTGCGAAAAGATTCAGGCAGGGTTGCTCATGCAGGTCATGGACCACATCCGGGTTTTTGAAGACCGGCTGGAGATAAAACTGAATCCGGTGGCTTTGCCTGGGGTGGCATCTGTCCATGGATGGATCATGCAGAAGCCGGGGGTCTTACAGAAAGATTACTTGCAGGAGTATCTCATAGAAGTGCCTACAGCCCGCTACTTCTCCGATACCCGCATTATCAAAAAGAAGAAAAAAGAAAGTATCCCAGATATCCTCAGAAAAGAGCCGTTTCTCACCAATAAAGAACTGGCAAAACGTCTGGATGTTACGTTTTCTACCCTGCGCCGCTGGCTTGCTGATTACAAAAAGAAAGGTCAGATTTACTTTGATAAGACAGGAGGAAAAGGTCAGTGGAGAGTGAGGGAGTAAATGTCTTTTAGAAGAAATCATAATAAATACATTTTTGCCCTTTGTACTTTTGAGCATAATTATGTTATAATAATGTACAAAAAGGAGGTGCAGTATGCCACAGATTAGACCGATTACAGATCTTCGTAACACTAACGAGATATCAGATATTTGTCATGCCCGGCGTGAGCCCGTATTTATTACGAAAAATGGATATGGTGATTTGGTGGTGATGAGTATTGAAACCTATGAGGAAATGGTGGAAAATACAGCGATAGATACCGCAATTTCAGAAGCAGAGGCCGAATTCGAACAAGACGGGAAGCTTTATGATGCAAAGGAAGCGTTGAAGTCTTTAAGGAGGAAGCATTTTGGATAAATACAGCGTCAAATTGATGAGCCGAGCGTGAAAGATTTGGAGGGCATTTATAATTACATTGCCCATACGCTGTTGGAACCAGAGACGGCTTTGAACTTAGTGAATCGAATCGAGGATGCAATACTCTCGTTGGATACTATGCCATATCGTTGCCCAGAACGGAAACAAGGAGCTTATGCTAACCGGGGATACAGACAACTTTTTGTAGAGAATTATACAGTCGTCTTTCGGATTAACGAGGCTCAGAAGATGGTAATTGTGGTAACAGTTCGCTATTCCCCAAGTAAATTTTAAAAGAAATAATAGATAGTGAAAGAAGCAGTTTGGGAGATCAGGCTGCTTCTTCTGCTAAGGGAAAAGAGTTTTGATAAAAGAATCCTGATAATAAAAATTGCCTGATGCTGAAAATATGAGAATGGAATTATCGAAATATCAAGGCGTAAGGCTGTAATCACTTGACAGTTTTCTCACTCCTTTATATAATGAACAATGTTCATATTGAGGTGATGTAATGAATACAATCGTAACTTCAAAAGAAGAGATCTTAAAAATCAGCCGGGATATGATTCAGCAGCAGGGCTGGTCTGCGGTCAATATCCGTTCTGTTGCGGCTGCCTGCGGCGTGTCCGTGGGCTCAATCTACAATTATTTTGATTCCAAAGCGGAGTTGATGGGAGCTGTGGTGGAGAGTGTCTGGCATGAGATTTTTCACCGTCCAGAAGATGAGAGCATGTTTCAGGACACGCAAACCTGCATCGCATGGATATACGAACGGATGGAATATGGCTGCAAACAATACCCCGGATTTTTTACTCTTCATTCTCTGGGATTTATGCAGGAAGAGAAATCCGATGGAAAACGGAGGATGCAGCGGACCTGGCAGCACATTCTGGATGAATTATGTTCCGTCCTGAAGAGGGATACAAAGATCAGGGCAGATGCTTTTACAGAGCAGTTTACGGCGGAGACCTTTGCGGATGTTTTGTTTTCGTTGATGCTGTCTGCTTTGCTGCGGAAGGATTATAATCCGGGCGCAGTGCTGGAAATCATCCGGCGAACCCTCTATGAAAAAGCTGACTGAAATTATAAAAGCTGATTGGCTTTATAAAATTCCCGCTGAGATGTGGGAATTTTTTATCCCGGAAACTGAACAATGTTCAAAAAGGAGGTAGATTATGAAAGTAAAGCGCAATACCCTGCTGCTCCTCGCCTGTCTGGTGTGGAGCGCGGCGGGATTTAATATCCTTCGCATTGGTCTTCGGGTCGGCGGACTGGCGCCGGAGCGGTTCATCGCATTTTTTTATACCGGATTGGGAGCTTCGCTCTTGCTGGCCGGGCTGTTATTTGGCCGTAACTATGGCCGGGCAATATTTACGGCCGCAAAGTTTAAAATAGAGGAAAGGGAGAATAAATGATGCAAGCAATTGGAGAAACACTATTTGACGTTGTCTATTTGATTTCCGTCATTACAATCGGAATTTTAATGATCCGCGGCAGCAAAGGAAACCGTCAGTTCCGCTTGTTTGGATGGATGGCGGTGGTGCTGGGAGCGGGCGATGCCTTCCACCTTGTTCCACGCGCGCTGGCCCTCTGTACCACCGGGCTGGAGAATTACACTGTTCCGCTGGGCCTTGGAAAATGGATCACATCTGTAACAATGACGATTTTTTATGTGCTGCTCTACTATGTGTGGCGGCAGCGGTATAAGATTCAGGGAAAAGCCGGTCTTACCGCCATCGTGTACATCCTGGCCGGTATGAGAATCATCCTGTGCATGATGCCTCAGAACCAGTGGCTGAGCGCCGAAGCACCCCTTTCCTGGGGAATCTATCGTAATATTCCATTTGCACTGCTGGGGCTGGTGATAATCGTACTGTTTTACCGCAGCGCCAAAATTCATGAAGATAAGGCATTTCGCTGGATGTGGCTGACCATCGTGCTGAGCTTTGCGTTTTATATTCCGGTGGTACTGTGGGCGGATGCCATCCCGATGATCGGAATGTTGATGATTCCAAAAACATGCGCCTATGTGTGGACTGTGCTGATCGGGTATTTTGCCATGAAGCGGGAATGTCGGTGAGAAGATAAGAAAATGTCATGAATATATGGAGGCAGACATGAAAATAGTTGAGGTGAATGAACGGACTACGGATTTGATAAAGGGCCTGCTGGAAGTATGGGAAAATTCCGTGCGGGCTACCCACCTGTTTTTATCGGACAGTGAGATTCAGAGTATAAAAAAATATGTGCCGCAGGCCTTAAATGAAGTGTTACATTTGCTGATTGCAGAAGATGAATCGGGTCGGCCGGTTGCATTTATGGGAGTGGAGGCCGGTTCATTGGAAATGTTGTTTATCGCTCCTGAAGAAAGAGGAAAGGGGCTGGGAAAACGCCTGATTCAATATGGGATAAAAAATTACTCTGTGGAAAAACTGACCGTAAATGAACAGAATCCCCAGGCAAAGGGATTTTATGAACATATGGGATTTCAGGTTTACAAAAGAACAGATTTAGACGAGCAGGGCAATCCATACCCGCTTTTGTATATGAGGCGTCCGGTGATGCAGTAAAAAGGATTACCGGTCGCCGGCGGCAGCAGAAACTGAAAGAGCTGAAAGAAATGTACTGAAAAGGGAATAGAGGTTATAATCTGTTTTTATCTCCCCATTCGCACATGCCATCTAAAATAGGAATTAAAGATTTGCCCCGCTCAGTCAGGCTATATTCTACTTTGGGCGGGATTTGCGGGTATTCTTCCCGGTGAACAAGCTGGTCGGCTTCCAGCTCTTTCAACGCTGAACTTAAAGTTTTATAGGAAATTGTGCCGATATATCTTTTCATTTCATTAAAGCGGACTACCCCAAACTCCATTAAAGTATACAATATTGTCATTTTATATTTCCCGCTGATCAATGACAGCGTGTAATTGAATCCGGTTGAACTGAGGCATTCGTTCGCGATACATCTTTCGCCCATTCTACACTCTCCTTTAGGTAAGTATATAACCTGATTGTAAGTATCGCACTTTAATGTGCGTACTTGTTTTTCGTTTCATTCTTGCTATGATTATAATGTCAGTACATGAAAAAGTCAATTTGACAGGAATGTGGGTTACATACTGATTTTAGGACGGATATATCATAACGATGTAATCGTTTATGAAAACGATAGGAGGTAAAATGTAATGAGCAAGAAAATCGTGGTGTTGAATGGAAGTCCAAGAAAGAATGGAAATACATCTATGCTGGTAAAAGCATTTACTGAAGGCGCGGAAAGTGCGGGGAATACTGTAACAGAGTTCTTCCTTGACAGTATGGAGATCCATGGCTGTAAAGGATGCTTCGGCGGACACAGCAGTAAAGAATGTCCTTGTGTACAAAAGGATGATATGGCGCAGATCTATCCGGCCATAAGAGAATGTGATGTGGTAATACTGGCTTCTCCGCTCTATTACTGGAATATGAGTGGTCAGATCAGAACAGCCGTTGACCGTTTATTTGCCTTGGAGGAAGGCGATGGCAACCTTCTCAGAGGACATGACAGGGCGTCCGCTCTGCTGATGGCAGCAGAAGGGCAGGGATTCGAGGACGTACTTACCTATTATGATCATCTGATGGAACATTTGCATTGGAAGAATCTCGGTCATGTTCTTGCCGGCGGGAATATGAATGTAGGAGATATTAAAGATAAGCCGGAAATTCAGCAGGCGTATGAACTGGGAAAATCAATCCAGTAAATGGCGGCATTTTATTAGAAAATTATCAGAAAATCTTATGAGGGCAGCAGAAATGACATCTGCTGCCCGTCCAGACTGTAGACATGTGTAAAAGGGCATGTCTTTCTTTTTTGCGGCCGGAAATATTCACCTATCCAGCAAATCGGCAATCTCAGAGAAATTGATATATAAGTCATCGTAAATATTGACCTTAATCGTTGAATCGAAAGTATATGGTACACTCAGAACATTTGCCTCAAAGAAGTACACAGTCACAGCTTTCCGCTTCGGGTCAATAATCCAGTATTCTCTTACTCCGTACTTCTTATAATAATATAACTTGCGAATGTAATCGTCTGTCGGATTACCCGGCGAGACAATTTCAATAATAAAATCCGGAGCGCCGTTGCAACGCTTTCCATCCAGTTTTTCTTTGTCACAGACAACCATAATATCCGGCTGAACGATGGTCAGCGGTTTGTCGGAGAGCTTTACGTCAAAAGGCGCAGGAAATACCCGGCACTTGTCTCCTTTGGATTTCAGATAAGCGCGGATGGAAACAAGAAGTTCTGTGAGAACGGTTTAGTGAGTCTGGGATGGAATTATGCAGTCACATGCCATACCGTCAAAAACTTCAATTCTGATATCTTCGGGAAGCTTTTCGTACTGTTCTAAAGTGATAATTTTCGGTGGTGTCTGTAAGCCTGGCATGAGATACACTTCCTTTCACGAGTAATTAAATGAATCTTAGTTGAGTATATTTAAGTTGGTTAAAATGAGTGCCAGATTTGCAGTTTTTGATTGTAGTCTATAGTAATTTGAGAGAAGATTCAATAGTCTGTTTAATCGTATCTTTTTATTTTTTCAATCTTTATCATCTGAATTTTATTTTCAGGAAATATTAAAGAATTTCGAGTTAGGAAGATGCCATCATATTTGTTGGCTATGTTTGTTGATGTCTTTGTTGTTATGTGACAAGAGAACAGATGTGTGCAGATTATGTTGAACTTTGTGTAGGGGATTGCTTTTTTAAAATTTGGCTTGACTTTTTTCATCTATTGTATTATAGTAAAAATATAAAAACAATAAAAAAGATAAAAATAAAAAGTGTTTTCTGGCCAGCGAGTCGGCAAAGGAAATACCCGGCACGGGTCTCCTTTGGTTTTCAGATTTAGTGACAGAGCGAAACAAAACATTCCCTCTTTTTTTCGTAAATGTGGTACAATACATAATAACAATAAAAAATCTCGTTTTTAAAACTTTTTATATTGATTCTTTCATATTGTTTTTGTAAAAATTCAAAGAAAGGGATAATAAATGCAGACATCATTTGCTCATAGTATTGAGGATGATCCACAAAAACGACAACTGGACGAACAGTGCAAGATTGTACTGTCCCACAAGCCGCTCCTTGCCCGTATACTGAAAAGGACAGTAGAAGAAGTGGCAGATATGGAGATTGACGAAATAATTGCTTCCATTGAGGGAAGCCCTTCTATTGGAAACGTCCCTTTCCTGGAAGGAGAGGAACGGATTGAAGGCAGTAATACAGAGTCAACATCCAGGAATGAAGGAACTATATATTACGACATTCGTTTTTATATCCTTGTCAACGAAGGAAAAACAAAAATTTTGTTTGATGTGGAGGCACAGAAAAACTATTACCCTGGTTATAAAATCGTGACAAGAGGGCTTGTTTACTGCGCCAGGATGATTTCCTCACAGATTAATCAGGAATTTGACCTGAAACATTACGATAATTTGAAAAAAGTTTATTCCATCTGGATCTGCTTCAATCCGCCAGATTATATCGGCAATGCCATTAGTCGGTACCATATCCAAAAAGAAGACCTTCTTACTGGTATCCCGGATGAGAAGGAGGCATATGATAAACTAGAAGTTGTCATGATTTGCCTGAGGGAGGACATGGATCAAAAAGATGACAAACTTATCGGGCTGCTGAATACGGTGTTTTCATCGGAAAAATCAAAAGAGGAGATTAAGGAAGAGCTGTCAGGCCAATACGGAATTCCAATGGAAGACGGTTTTGGGAAGGAGGTTGATTTGATGTGCAACTTATCAGAGATGTATGAAGAGCGTGGTATGGAGCGTGGCATGGAAATTGGAGAGCTCGTCGGAAAAATCATGATGTGTAAAGAGTTTGGTTTTTCTGATGAAGAAACAGCAGAAAAATTAAATATCTCTGTGAAGACACTAAGAGAGACATTGAAGAAAAGGGATCTTCAATTACAGAGATAACAAAGAGAAAAAGGGTACGGTTAGCGCCGTATCCTTTTTTTAATGATAAAATAATTAAGAGATACTGCTTATAAAGTAATAGGCCAATAATTCCAAAGTTATGATATAATTTTATTACATTTTGTGTTCAAAAGCGAGGTGGCGAGGAAGAAAAGATATTTCAGCGAAGAAACGATAAAAGAATTAATCTTGCAGAGAAAAGAGGGATGGATGAAATGATGTGAGAAAAAAGATTGATTTCCTGTATGATGGCAATGATAGTCGTGCTCACTATGGTTCTTTCTGTGCCTGGACTGAAGATAGAAGCAGCGGATACGGAAATTACTTATGCGGTTACCGGAGGAAATATAACGTTTGATATGTCCACGGGAACCATTACGGACTGTGATGAGAGTGTCACGGAGGCAGTTATTCCGGATACCATTGGAGGAGTTTTAGTGGAGGAAGTGGGAATCAGAGCATTTGGAAGTTGTATCAATTTGAGCAGTGTAGAGCTGCCGGATAGCGTGACAGTGATAGAAGCTTTTGCATTTGACAATTGCGGCAGTTTGAATAGTGTGAAGATGCCGAAAAATTTGGAAAAAATAGAGAGCTGGGCATTTTGGGGCTGTGGCAATCTGAGCAGCATAGAGATTCCGGATAAAACAAGAAAAATAGGGGAAGAAGCATTTCAAAATTGCGCTGGTTTGGACAATATAGAGATTCCGGCAAGCGTGATAAGCATTGGAAATAGTGCGTTTGGATATTGCAGCGGTCTGCGCAGCATAAAGGTAGATAAAAATAATACGGCGTATTCCTCGGAAGATGGCGTGTTATTTGATAAAGAAAAAACCACGTTACTTTGTTATCCCATTGGGAAAAAGCAGACCGTGTATGAGATTCCAGAGGGTGTAACCAAGATAGAAGATACGGCTTTTAGTAACTGCGCCAGTTTGAGAGGGGTAGGAATTCCGAAAAGTGTGACGGGGATAGATGATTATGCATTTCATATGTGTGACAGTTTGACAGATGTCTATTATGGCGGCAGTAAAGAGGCGTGGGAAAATATTAGGATCAAAGATTATAATGCTGTTTTAGAAACCGCTGTCATTCATTATAACAGTACTTGTCCGGATGACGTTCCGCTGCCACCGCTGCCATCCGGTAATACTACCGTAACCGGCGATAACACCGAAGAAAACGACATGGAGCTGACGGTCGGCGGTGATGTGGAGTTTGAGGTTCCAGATGATATTCCGCTGATCGGCGGCGGAGAGGTCTCGCTGGATTTTGGAGAAATCCCGGTGCAGTTTGAACGGGAAGGAAATGAGTTCCGGCTTGGCGTGGGAGTCGATAGTTTAGAGGATCTGGATGAAAATGGATGGGCAACCTTTAAAAAGTTCATAGAGACGCAGAAAGAATCTTATAGAAAAGGATGCAAGGCACTTTTATCCAGTAAACACGGAACGGCTTCCATGGGAATGAAGGTGAAGCCGGATATCAGTTTCTTTGCTTATGCGGAAGGCACGATTACAGAAGATGGAATCCAGTCTTTTGGCGGAAAGTCTTTCATAGAGATTAAAGCGAAAGCGGAGCAGAAATGGCAGACAGTGGTTGTTGTCGTTCCGGTTGTGGTGAAGTTCTCGGGAGAAGCCGGCGTGGCTGTGACAACTTCTCTTGGACTGGATTTGGCCAACAGCAGTGTATATAGTTCAGGAGAAGTAGAATTGACGCTGCCAAAGCTGAAATTGTCCGGCGGCGTCGGCGTTGCCTATATTGCGGATGTGTCCGTATATGGTTCCGGAAAAAATGTTTTGACAGCCGAGATGGAAGCGCCGGGAAATGGCGCTCCGAAGGGAAAATTCACCGGTACGCTGTCAGGAGAACTTGGTGTCAGCGCCACTGCATTGTGCTTTTCCTATGAGAAAGCGTTGCTGGAGGGTGATTGGGAATATTATTCATCAGAGAATGCAAAAGTCAGATCAAAAAGTGCCCCATATAGCTTGCCTGATGAAGGCCAGTGGGAGATAAAGCGGACAGATAGTTCCGCCTGGAACGGAAAGATGTCTTCTCAGAAGAAAAGCAGGGCGAAAGCGGCAAACACTGACGGTGTGGAAGCAACTTCAGAATCAGCGGTGCAGGTCCTGCAATCGGATATATATGCCAGTGCGAAACCGACACTATTGCAGACAGACAGTGGGAAAAAGGTATTGATTTATACGGCGGATCTTTCAGGCAGAACCACAGGAAATCATACGGCAGTGGTCTATTCCATATATGATGAGAATATGGCATCGTGGTCTGATCCGATACAGGTGGAAAACGACGGAACTGCTGATTTTGATGCAGTGGCGGCTGTGGATGGAGAAAATATCTATATTGCCTGGGCTGACGCAAAGAGAACCTTTACAGAGACGGAAGATGAGCCACAAACTGAGAATTCCATGAAAGAAATGGCAGGTGCCTGCGAGATTACTGTGGCAAGATTGAATCTGGAGGAAACCGCTGCAGGAAATGTGACCATTTATCAGGTAACGGATAATGACTACGCGGATTTGAAACCGGCTGTTACGGTAAATAACCATGTCCCATACATTTCGTGGTATGAAAACCAAAACAATGATATTTTGGAAGGAACAGGTACGAACATTGTTCATGTGGCAGCTTTGGAGGGAGATGCCTTTGTATCGCGGGCATCTCAAGAGGTAAATGCTCCTGTACAGTCAGTGGCAATAGGCTCTATGAGGAATAATATAATGGCGGCGTGGGAATGTTCTTTCGGAACAGAAGAAAATTTGGAGACTTCCATCTCGGTGATGGATATGCAGGGAACGGTGACGGAAGTGGCCAGTCGTTCGCAGAATCAAAAGCCATCGTTTGCCCGGATCAATGAACAAAATGTTCTTCTTTGGTATGCCGAAGATGCCGATGGCGCAGCTTCTTTACAATATGCGGACGTTCCCGGTGGGGAGATTCATACATATTTGGAAGATGCAGTGATTACTTCCGATTATAACGTGATAGAGGGAAATGATTGTGAGCTGGTTGTATGCGCATCCAATAAACCTGAAGAAGACACGGATGGAAGTAACCTTTATGCCTATGTGATGAGAAACGGTCAGATCAGTGAGCCGGTAACTGTGACAAATGTGAAAGGCTATGCGGCGAATCCGTCGGGCATCTGGAATGAAACAGATTTTGAATTTTTATTTACCAGGACAGATGCTGCCTTCAACGGTGAACTGGGCATGGAGACAACGACAGATCTGTGCATTTCTTCTGTCCTCCCTCAGAGTAAACTGGAGATGGGAGCGATAGAATATACCGAGGAAGATATGATGCCGGGAGATACTGCAGTGCTGACGGTTCCGGTGACCAATGATGGTTTGGAAAGCACAGGTACAAATGACAAAGTGCAGATTGCATGTGGAACAGAAGTGATCGGAGAAGCTGTATTGAATCAGAAAATGGAACCGGGACAGACGGAACAGGTAGAAATTACTGCTGATATGCCTGAGAATTTACCGGAAAATGCAGAGTTAACGGTGCAGACTATTTCTGAGGCAGGTGGAATCGATGATACACAGCAGATCACAGCGGGGGGTGCGGAACTGAACCTGACTGTAGAACAGCCGGACATGGATACATTTTCTGTGATTGTTTCCAATACGAGCGGTTATGATACCACAGCTTCCTTATCAATAAAAAATGAAACAGGTGAGCCTATCAAAACAGAAGAGTTGGATAAAATTGCCGCTGGCGAGCAGGCAACCCGGGACTTTACAAGAGAAGAACTGGCAGCTTTGGGCAGTGATACCCTTGAGATTGAGGTTACGAATGAAAAACAGGATATGCTGCCGTTTAACAATACCGCTTCCGTTTATGTGGGAGAAGACACTTTGAAAACTCTGGATCATCTGGTGGCTTCGAAGACGAAAGTAGAGTATAAAAAAGGTGAGGTTTTGAATCTGAATGATCTGCAAATAAGAGCCGTGTATACAGATGGAAGCGAAGCGATCGTTACGGATTACACCACAAATGTATCGGATATCGATATGACGGTTCCGGGAGAAAAGGAGCTGGTCATCACTTACGAGGAGGTTTACCGGACAAGAAAGGTAAATATGCCGATTACCGTGATGAATGTTTCCGAGGATAAGCCGGAAGAACCAGACACTCCGGGAAGCGGGCCTCAGACAGAACCGGATAAGGGAAATAATCAGACAATTCCGGGAGCTTCTTCGGGACAAAATACTGTGCAGACTGACAAAACGTACAGACCAGTAAAGATTAGTGCCATGAGTCTTTCTGGTCCTTCCAATAAAATCGCCGCGGGTAAACGTATCAAGCTGACTGCCAACATCTTCCCGGTAAATGCATCCGATCAGCGCTTGATCTGGTCTTCCAGCAATCCGAAGGTGGCAACCGTCAATCAATCCGGCATAGTGACCATGAAGAAAAAGACCGGCGGTAAATCTGTCATTATTACCGCGAGAGCTGCCGATGGCAGCGGAACTACAGCCGCTTTCCGTATCAAATCCATGAAAGGCGTTGTGAAGAAAGTGACTATAGCGGGAGCTAAGAAGCGGACGGTGAAAGCGGGACAAAAACTGAAGCTGAAAGCGAAAGTGACGGCCGCCAAAGGCGCCAACAAGAAACTGATCTGGACCAGCAGCAATACGAAATATGCCACCGTATCCGCGTCCGGCAAGGTGAAGACAAAGAAGCCTGGAAAAGGCAAAAAAGTAAAGATCACGGCCATGGCGACGGATGGAAGCAACAAGAAGATGACAGTGACCATTAAAATAAAATAAATAAGTGGGAACGGAAACTGATTTTATTGATAATTAAAAAGATGGCGCTTGATATGTTTGTATCGGGCGCCGTCTTTCAGCTTCCTCGATAAAATATATATAGAATTAAAAATTGCTGGATTTTTTTGCAGAACAAAATGAACTACATAGGAGACCAAATGAATACCTCAACTCTCAAAACAGAAAGACTGATTTTAAGAAAATTTGAAAAAAGTGATCTGAAAGCACTCTATGAGATTTACAGCGATAAAGAAGCCAATACATTTCTGCCGTGGTTTCCGATGAAAACGATGGAAGAAGCCAGGATGTTTTATGAAAAGCATCTGTTCAGACAGTATGAGAAGGAAAGCGCCTATAATTATGCAGTATGTCTGAAAGAAGATAATGTGCCCGTTGGCTATGTCAATGTCGGTATGGAGGACAGTTTTGACTTTGGATATGGACTGCGCAGAGAGTTCTGGCATCATGGTATCATCACAGAAGCCTGCGAAGCAGTGATCGAACAGCTCAAAAAGGACGGGATTCCGTATATTACTGCCACGCATGATGTAAAGAATCCAAGAAGCGGTAATGTGATGAAAAAACTGGGGATGAAATACCAATATTCTTATGAAGAATTGTGGCAGCCAAAAAATGTGCTGGTCACTTTTCGCATGTATCAGTTAAATCTTGATGGACAAAAAGACAGAGTTTATAAGAAATATTGGGAGGAATCCACTGTACATTTTGTGGAAGAAGAATAAAGCGGGCAGAGATATTTCTGAGAGATAGCTGATCTCTTCAATTCTTTTAAAAACTTTCAGAAAAAGCAGCGGCAGAGGCAAAATCAAAAATTTTCATCCTCATTTCTTAATTCTTCTACAAGTGCCATAATATCATCTTCTGAGGTTAGTCCGGTACGTTCTGCTTCCCCGGCCATGTCCTGCTGGAGTATTTGCATCGCATAAACGGCAGAATTAACAATGCGAACATTACTTCCTTCAACGATAAAAGTCACTCTGTCGCCACTTGACACGCCAAGAACTTCACGAACATCTTTTGGGATAGTAATTTGACCTTTTGACATAACCTTAGCGTTGTCTACAAATGTGTTTGTTACCATGATGTTATACCACCTTTCTAAAAAAGTAGGGAAATCCCTACTTTTATTATATGCAGGAAAGGAAAAAAATCAATAAAAATTCTATAACATTGTGTTACAATTTCTAATAAAGTCAAAATTGAAAATATAGGAGGGAACTGCGGTGTGGAAAGATACTCTTTACCCATTGGTATCTCCAGCTTTGATAAGATAAGAAAAAATAGCTACTATTATATAGATAAAACGTGCTGACCGAAATTCTGTCAAATATTTTGTTTGATACGATCAGTTACCATGACTATCAGGAAAGTTTTTATCATGCCTTTCTGGCCGGCCTGTTTTCCGGTGCAGGCTATATTGTGGAATCCAATTATGAACATGGGCTGGGCGTTCCGATGTGGTGATCAAGTATCGAAAACACCGCCGGGCAATCTTGTTTGAAGTCAAACATGCCGCCGAGGAAACTATGCTGGAGAGAAACAGGGAAGTAATCAACATACTTCCCTGTTTCTTTTTCCCGATTTCTTTTTCCATCCAGGAATAATTCTTCTTATCCGGTGGCATTTTATATTTGGAGGAGAAATTGTATTATGTTTTAATAATTTTGGCCGGCCCGGTAGTCGAAATTCCTGGATACGGTCAATCAGGAATGAAGAAATAATAACTGTAAAAACAGAAAAAACCAATTTGGAAAAATGGATGTATGTGAGTGAAAGTCCCAATACTACAAAATCTGTAAACAGATAAGCTCGTGATAACCGGCAGTGTGTGATCCTGGAAATTGTGAGAGCTAATGCATCGTCGCCGCCGCTCGAACCTCCTTGCCGAATAATGATTCCAACGCCAAGCCCGACAAAGATACCTCCGCTTATGGCGGCCAGTAAAGGGTAAGCGGACAGATCAGGAAGCATGGGTGGAAACAGTTCCCATAAAGAATAAAATGCCGATACACTAAAGGTGGAAAGAACAGACATAATAATGAATTTTCCGCCCAGATATTTAAAAGCCAGCAGGTAGCAGATGATATCAAGCACCGGCGTAATATAGGCTGGTGAAATGCCGAGCCAATGTTCTGTCAGAAGCATGAGTCCGATGATGCCTCCCTCTGTGATATCGGCACGCTGATGGATATTGTGTATTCCAAAAGAACAGATAGCTGCGCCGAGAATAATAAACAGCAGTTTTTTCCAGGGGATTCTGCGAATGATTGCCGTGGTTATTGTTGGTTGTTTTTTATCAGACATATATATCCACTCCTTGTTTTTTTGTAATCTGGAAACAGGATAAAGCATATAGTAACTATAATGTCAATAGAAAAAAGAGAAAATTTTTTTGACTGGTAAAATCTGATAATAATATTTGAAATAAGTATTGACCTTATACTAACTATATCGTTTATGCTATTTACAGAAGGTAATTGATAATCTTCAGAAACAGATTTATTTGTGTTAGAAAGGCAGGCGATTCATTTATGATTAATCTTGAAAAAATTCGTGTGGTACAGTATGGATGCGGAAAAATGAGCAAGTACATTTTGCGCTATCTGTTTGAAAAGGGCGCGGAAATCGTGGGAGCAATTGATACCAACCCTGAGATTGTGGGTATGGACGTCGGCGATTATGCAGGATTGGGTGTGAAGCTGAATGTTCCGATTCGGTCGGATGCTGACGCGGTGCTTGATGAATGTGATGCGGATATTGCCGTTGTGACATTGTTCAGTTTTATGAATGATGTGCTGCCGCATTTTGAACGCTGCCTCTCCCGTGGCATTAATGTGGTCACCACCTGCGAGGAAGCAATCTATCCGTGGACGACCGCGGCCTCCATTACCAATCGTCTGGATAAGCTGGCTAAGGAAAATAACTGCACTATCACCGGCACTGGGATGCAGGACATTTACTGGATCAATATGATCGGAGCTGTGGCGGGCGGCGTACACAGCATCAAAAAAATAGAAGGAGCCGTCAGCTATAATGTGGAAGATTACGGTCTTGCGCTGGCTAAAGCCCACGGGGTGGGTCTGACACCGGAAGAGTTTGAGACGCAGCTGGCTCATCCGGAAACGGTGGAGCCGGCCTATGTCTGGAATTCCAATGAGGCTCTGGCAAATAAACTGGGACTGACTATCAAATCCATCAGCCAGAAATGTGTACCGTATTTTTATGATACCGACCTTTGGTGTGAGACCACCGGCGAGACCATCAAAAAAGGCAATTGTATCGGTATGAGCGCTGTGGTCACCACGGAAACGTTTCAGGGAATTACGATTGAAACCCAGTGCATCGGCAAAGTTTACGGGCCGGACGATGGAGACATGTGCGATTGGAAGATTATCGGAGAGCCGGATACAGAATTTCACGTGGTAAAACCTGCGACGCCGGAACACACCTGCGCCACACTGGTGAATCGGATTCCTACTATTTTAAATGCACCGGCGGGATATATCACAGCGGAGAAACTTGAGGATGTGGAGTATCTTACATGGCCGATGCACATGTATCTGGAATAAGAAAAAAATCCGTAACAAAAAGCAGACAGGGAGCATATCATTTTCAGGCTTCCTGCCTGTTCTTTTTTTCGGGCCGTCTTTGCGGAGTAGAACTATTTGCGAATCCTGTTACCTTTGCAGAGTGGCGTTAATTTATGCATCAGGCTGTCGGATATAAAACATAATTTTGGTGATGTATTCGTTTTCATCATAAGTCGTTATATAGTCGTTAATACAGAATTCATAAGAATCCGATACGATCTGCAGGTCATTCGCCTGACAGTAATCAAGAATCTTCTGATAAGAACGTCCGATGGATAAATAATCCCCAACGTGATAGATACTGACACATTTTCCGGCGGGAAGATATTTGATGTTGCAGGTCTGCTCCGTTGCTTCTATGGGAAGAAAAGCAAAGGTGGATTCGGTGAAACGTCCTTCCATGATATGCTGGTAAGGGACAACCACACCACATTGAAAAAAGATGGGTAGATTTTTCTGAAAAGAATCGGCGAAACACTGCTTCGTTGCGATGCTGATCTCCCGCATACTGTAAGGAGGCTCCACTGCGTGAAGTAAAATGTACTGCGCCTTTACATTTTCCAGGATAACTGTGTTTTCTTTTTCACGGTATATTTTTGCATTTTCCATCTGCGTGCAGCGATGCTGCAGCCGGCTGCGAATCAGACGAAGTTCCTCGATCTGACGGTCGATGGCGGTCAACTGTTTTCCAAGCGCAGACAGGCTGCTGTCGATGGTATAACTCTGCATATGCTCCCGTATTTCTTTCAGGGAGAACCCGCTTTTCTTCATAATCAGGATGGTGTCCAGATAGTCAATCTGTTTAGAGCTGTAATAACGATAACCGTTATTCGGGTCCACATAGGCAGGCTTGAACAAACCGATTTTATCGTAAAAAATCAAAGTTTGCTTTGATATATTCTGATATTTTGACAACTCGCCGATTGAAAATAGATTATCCATAATACCTCCTTAGTATGTGAACGATGGAATGTACTTCTATCGTCACACAGTTTTGCGAAGCAATAAGTCAGCTTTTATAACGAGATGATAGTGTTGGTAGCAGAACCCTGGACTGTTGCAGCAGTCAGCCAGTATATGTTTTTTCATTATATCAGATGGTTATGAGGGGTTCAAATAAAACTCTACTAATGCTCATTTTATCATTTCTCTCCCTAAATTGTCTCACCTCAACACCTGCGACCCATAAATAATCAGATACCCCAGTCCCTGTTTTGCTGCCAGGAACTCTCCGATGACCACGCCGATCAGGCAGAGGCCGATATCTACCTTTAGGATGCTCAGGATGGAAGGAAGATTGAGCGGCAGGATCACCTTGGTGAGGCAGTCGATGCGGCTGCCGTGGAGTGTTTTTATGAGCTTGATTTTGTCCGGGTCCGTGGATATGAAGCTTGTATACAGGTTCAGGATACTGCCGAAGACTGCCAGGGATATGGCGGTGATGATGATGGTCTTCATGTTGTTGCCGAGCCACACGATGAAGATGGGCGCCATGGCGGATTTCGGCAGGCTGTTCAGGATGACGAAGTACGGCTCCAGAATCTCGCTGAAGGTCTGGTTCCACCAGAGCAACACGGCGATGAGGATGGTGAAGACCACCACCAGGAGGAAACTTCCGAAGGTCTCCGCCAGGGTGATGCCGATGTGCCCCAGAAGGTTTCCGTCGTGATAAAGCTCCGCAGCGCTTTTGATCATCCGGGATGGACTGCTGAAGATAAAGGAGTTCAGCAGTCCGACGTCGGAGCAGATCTCCCAGGCAGCAATAATAAATACAAGAAGAAACACCTGAATAAACAGTACCAGACGACGGTGCTGTTTTATTTTTTTCATATAAAGGGTCTGGGCCGGGCTTGCCGCGAGGACGCCGGTTGTCTCAATTCGGGTGGAATCTGGCACCGTCGGGGCGGCCGCTTTCGCTCTCTCATCCCGCAGTCCCTGGGATAATTTATGAAATGCTCTCATCAGATTTCAGCTCCTTCCATATCTGGTCAAAATATTTCTGAAATTTCGGGTGCAGTCTCGCTTTCTGCGGGGAAGGCCGGTGTTTCGTCTCAAAGTCGATGGTGACAATGGAGCGGATAGAGCCTGGACGTTTTCCGAGAATGATGATGCGGTCAGCTATACTGATGGCTTCCGACAGGTCGTGAGTGACCAAAAGAGCCGTAACTTTTTGTTCCCGGATGATATTTACGATATCGCTGGATACGTCCAGGCGGGTCTGGTAGTCAAGGGCGCTGAACGGTTCGTCAAGAAGAAGAAAGGACGGGTGCCCTGCCAGGGTGCGGATGAGCGCCGCCCGCTGGCGCATGCCGCCGGAGAGCTCATGGGGATGGGCGTCGGCGAAGTCGGCAATATCATACTGTTCCATGAGGGAGCGGACATACGCAATGTTTCCCGCTGTAAGCTGATGCTGAATTTCCAGTCCCAGGATAATGTTTTTGTAGATTGTTCTATATTCTAATAAATGGTCTTTCTGCAGCATGTATCCGATGGCGGGCGGACGCTCGCTGGATGGATAGACAAGGGAGCCCGTCTGCACAGGAATGAAGCCGGCGACCAGGTCGAGAAGCGTGGACTTGCCGCAGCCCGAAGGACCGACGATGGCTGCAAATTCGCCGGGAAAAAGGTCGAAATTTATATTGTGAAGAGCCTGTGTCTCGCCGTTTTTTGTGTGGTAGGCATGGGAGAGATTTTTGACAGACAAAAATATTTTTTTAGGTGGCAAAACGTCTCAATCCTTTCGTAAAGTGTTATAATTTAAAATATGCCAAAAAAATGTGATATTTACAAAAAATAAGATAAAGGAGAAGAATCATGAAGACTTACGCAAAAATAATATTGACTGTTATCGCCGGAGAAACTCTGATTAAACAGTATATTTCTGAAAAAGAGGAAGAAGGGAAAAAAGCGTGGACTTTGCCGGGAGGTATAGAGATTCGCCGCCTGGAAAACGGAGGGGCGGCCACGGGGCTATTCTCCGACCGGAAGAAGGAGATAAAAATGTGCAGCGGGGCGATTCTTGCCGTCTGCGGTCTGCTTCTGGCAAAGGAAGGAAGAAAACAGTCCATATCCGTAAAGGGGACGGGACTTGCGCTGCTGCTTGGAGGAGGTCTCTGTAACTTTGTGGACAGAGTCAAAAAGGGGACAGTAACGGACTATCTGCGTTTTACCAGATGTCCTGTATCCTGTGTCCGCAGGCTTGTTTTTAACATCAGTGATTTTTGTATTTTAATTGGTGGACTTCTCCTTTTTGTTTCTGAAAAATTCAGAATAAAAAGTTGAATATCCGGAACAATTTCTGAAAACATAAAATTGAGGATTGTTGGAAGTTGTTTGTAAAATTTGTGCAAAATATATAAGAAAAATGTCGTTTTTTGAAGAATAAAAAGATGGAAAAAACTTCCGGTGGACAACTTGAAAAAGTTGTCCACAGAAAAAAACGGAAAAAATCGGGATAAATTCAAGTTATCCACTGAGTTATCCACATTATCCACAATTTTTTCTGTGAACAGTGATTGTGGAAAGATTCGTCAAGATAAAACATTCGTTTTGTGTAATTCTTAATATTTACCAAAAAAATCCATAAATTATTTTCAGAGAAAATTTTTTGATATGGAAAAATTAATTATAATAAGTAAAAAATTCTGAAAATTATACTATTTGATTGCAACTCTTGTAAAAAGTTGGTATAATAAAACCGTAGAATAAAAAGAAGGAGTGTGATCCTATGCGTTACATTATTTATGGAAAGAACCTGGAGGTATCAGAAGGATTAAAACAGGCGATTAATGACAAATTCAGCAAATTGGACAAGTTTTTTACACCGGATACCGAGGTACAGATCACATTAAGTGTTCAGAGAGAAAATCAGACAGTGGAAGCAACAATCCCGATGAAAGGAACGATCCTGCGGGCAGAGCAGACGAGTACAGATATGTATGTTTCGATAGATATGGCGGTAGATGTTCTGGAGCGGATGATCCGCAAATATAAGACCAAGATATCCAGCCACGGCAAAGGAATCGGTACATTTACTGATGAATTCCTTGAGGAAGATGCGGATAATCATGAAACTATTACTATTACACGGAGCAAACGGTTTGCTATCAAGCCGATGGATGCAGAAGAGGCATGTATCCAGATGGAACTTCTGGGACACAGCTTTTATGTATTCCGCAACGCCGAGACCTTCGAGGTAAATGTGGTGTATAAGCGGAAAGATAAGACTTACGGACTGATCGAGCCAGAGTTCTAATCGAGATGCATGACAGATATAGTTATCGACACTAGGCGGGGACGCAGACAGCGTTCCCGCTTCTTTTGTAAAATCTATATATAGCCGAACCCCGCCAATAGTAAGAATATTTAAAGATTTCCCGGCTTGAAATGCAGGTTTATCAATGTTACAATATACTGCGTATGCTTAAAATGTAATTATGTCCTACAGGAGGTATATATGGGAATTGCAGATATATTTTTCGGTAACAAAAGCGAAAAAGAGATAAAAAGAATATCAAAAACAGTGGATCAGATAGAGGCCCTGGATGAGAAGATGCAGGCGCTGAGCGATGAGGAGCTTCGTGCGAAGACCGCAGAGTTCAAGGAACGTCTGGCTGCCGGAGAGACTCTGGATGATCTGCTGGTGGAAGCCTTTGCCGTAGTAAGAGAGGCGGCGGACAGAACCATCCATCTGAAGCATTACCGGGTACAGCTCATGGGTGGTATTATTCTTCATCAGGGACGTATCGCTGAGATGAAGACAGGAGAAGGTAAGACTTTGGTGGCAACTCTGCCGGCATATCTTAATGCGCTGGAAGGAAAAGGCGTTCACATCGTGACGGTCAATGATTATCTGGCAAAGCGTGATGCGGAATGGATGGGCCAGGTACACGAGTTTCTGGGACTTAAGGTCGGCGTGATCCTGAACAGCTATAATAATAAAGAGCGTCAGGAAGCCTATAACTGTGATATTACTTATGTTACCAATAATGAGCTTGGTTTTGATTATCTTCGTGACAACATGGTTATATATAAGGAAGATTTGGTGCAGAGGGATCTCAATTATGCCATCGTCGATGAGGTCGATTCCGTATTGATCGATGAGGCAAGAACACCTCTTATCATTTCCGGACAGAGCGGTAAGTCCACAGACCTCTATAAGGCCTGCGACGTGCTGGCAAGACAGATGCAGCGGGGCACTTCCGACGGCGAGCTGTCCAAGATGGACGCCATCATGGGTATTGACATCGAGGAAGACGGTGATTTCCTTGTAAATGAGAAGGAAAAACACGTAATGCTGACGCAGGAAGGTGTGAAGAAGGTAGAGCAGTTCTTCCACATCAAGAATCTGGCAGATCCGGAGAATCTGGAGATTCAGCACAACATTATTCTGGCGCTCCGCGCTCACAACCTGATGTTCCGCGACCAGGATTACGTGGTAAAAGACAATGAAGTTCTCATTGTCGATGAGTTCACCGGACGTATTATGCCGGGCCGTCGTTATTCCGATGGTCTTCATCAGGCTATCGAGGCGAAGGAACATGTGAAGGTTAATCGCGAGTCCAAGACTCTGGCAACCATCACTTTCCAGAACTTCTTCAATAAATATAAGAAAAAAGCAGGTATGACCGGTACCGCCATGACAGAGGATAAGGAGTTCATGGATATCTACGGCATGGACGTTGTGGAGATTCCGACCAACAAGCCGATGATTCGTGTGGACAAGGATGATTCCATTTACATGACCAAGAAGGAGAAATTAAATGCGGTCATCCATGAGATTGTCGAAGCCCATGAGAAAGGACAGCCGGTTCTGGTTGGTACCATCAACATCGACGCTTCCGAGGAAGTCAGCCGACTGCTTACCAAACAGGGCATCAAACACAACGTATTGAATGCCAAATTCCATGAGCTGGAGGCGGAGATCATTTCCCACGCCGGTGAAAAAGGAGCCGTAACCATCGCCACCAACATGGCCGGCCGTGGTACCGATATCAAGCTGGAAGACGGCGTGGCAGAGCTGGGCGGACTGAAGATCATCGGTACGGAGCGCCATGAGAGCCGTCGTATCGACAACCAGCTCCGCGGACGTTCCGGACGTCAGGGAGATCCGGGTGAATCCAAGTTCTTCCTGTCTCTGGAGGATGATCTGATGCGTCTGTTCGGTTCTGAGCGTATGATGAATGTCTATAAGGCGCTTGGTATTCCGGAAGGTGAGGAGATTCATCACAAGACCATCACCAAGCAGATTGAAAAGGCACAGAAAAAGATTGAGAATAACAACTTTGGTATCCGTAAGAACCTGCTGGATTACGACCAGGTCAACAACGACCAGCGTGAGGTTATCTATGCAGAGAGACGCCGGGTGCTTGATGGCGAGAGCATGCAGGATGTGATCTACCGCATGATCAAGGATACCGTCCGTGATGACGTGGAGATGATCGGCGGAGAGACTTCTCCGGAAGAATGGAACATGGTGGAGCTTAACGAGACCCTCCGCCGTGAGATTCCGCTGCAGCCGATCGTACTGAGCGACGAGGAGAAGGCAGCCAAGGATAAAGACGCCATCATCGAGCGTCTGCAGGAAGAAGCCATGGAGCTTTACCATGCCAAGGAGAAAGAGTTCGAAGAATTTGCCAAGAGCCAGGCAGAGTTGCCGGAAGAAGCGCTTCTGGAAGACGACAACGCCATGGCTTACAAAGAGGGAATCCGTGAGGTGGAGAGAGTCATCCTGCTTAAAGTGATCGACAGCAAATGGATGAACCACATCGATGACATGGATCAGCTCCGTCAGAGCATCGGTCTCCAGGCATACGGACAGAAAGATCCGGTGGTACAGTATAAGTTCCTCGGCTATGATATGTTTGAGGAGATGACAAAGAATATCCGCCACGATACGGTCAGCGCACTGATGCATGTCCGCATCCAGCAGAAGGTGGAGAGAGAGCAGGTTGCCAAGGCGACGGGCACCAACAAGGATGATACCGTGGCGCAGGGACCATACAAGAGAAAGGAAGCCAAGATCGGCAGAAACGATCCTTGTCCTTGCGGCAGCGGAAAGAAATATAAACAGTGCTGCGGAAGATTCGCAGAGTAGACTGTAGCAAACAAATAAGAGTAACACGCAGACAATCATAAGGGGCTGCCGCTTTCTTGCGGCATCCCCCTTTTGGCATCTCTGCTGAAAAGCAGGACGTGCCGCAGGCTGCGAGCCGTAAAAGACGGTGCCGGTCATGGCGGCAGCCGCAAAATGAATGAGAAAGGAACCTGCAATTGGTAGAATTAGATCAGTTTAAATTTACACTTAATCAATATAAGGAGCCCATGGAAGAGCTGAAGGCGTCCCTGGAGCTTGACAGGAAGAAGGCCCGCATGGAAGAGCTTGAGGCAAAGATGGAAGAGCCGGATTTCTGGTCCGACCCGGAAAAGGCCCAGGAGATCACGAAGGAGCTGAAAGGCATGAAGGATACCGTGGACTCCTTTGCCGGACTGGAAAGCACCATGGACGACGCCTATACCATGATTGAGATGGGCTATGAAGAGAACGATGCCAGTCTGATTCCGGAAATCGGGGAGATGATTGACGAATTCAAAGAAACCTTTGAGACAATGCGGATTCAGACCCTTCTTTCCGGTGAGTATGACAGCAACAATGCCATCGTCACCCTCCATGCCGGTGCCGGCGGCACCGAGTCCTGCGACTGGGCGGGGATGCTCTACCGCATGTATACCAAATGGGCGGAGAGCCACGGCTATAAGACGGAGGTTCTTGATTATCTGGACGGCGATGAAGCGGGCATCAAATCCATCACCTTTGAGGTAAAGGGAGAAAATGCATTCGGATATCTCAAGTCTGAGAAAGGGGTCCACCGTCTGGTACGTATTTCCCCGTTCAACGCGGCGGGCAAACGGCAGACCTCTTTTGCATCCTGCGATGTGATGCCGGATATTGAGGAGGATTTATCTGTGGAGATTGCCGACGAGGATATCCGCATTGATACCTACCGCTCCAGCGGCGCCGGCGGACAGCACATCAACAAGACCGATTCCGCCATCCGTATCACCCATCTTCCGACAGGCGTTGTGGTACAGTGTCAGAATGAGCGTTCCCAGCACAAGAACAAAGAAAAAGCCATGCAGATGCTGAAAGCAAAGCTCTATCTCATCAAAGAGCAGGAGAACAGGGAGAAGCTTTCCGACATCCGCGGCGAAGTTTCCGACAACGGCTGGGGCAACCAGATCCGCTCTTACGTTCTGCAGCCGTACACCATGGTCAAAGACCACAGAACAGGCGAAGAGAGCGGCAACGTGCAGAGTGTGCTGGATGGCAACCTGGACGCGTTTATGAACGCATACCTGCGGTTTATCAACAGTACGGATCAGGAAACCGCATGATACCTAGTATATAACATTTAACAGAAAGCAAGGACAAAAATATATGGATATAATCAAACAGCTCGCCTCTGAGCTGCAAATCAGAAAAGAACAGGCAGAAGCCGCCGTACAGCTCATTGACGAAGGAAACACCATTCCTTTTATCGCCAGGTACCGGAAGGAGGCCACAGGCGCTCTTGGGGACGAGGTTTTAAGAAATCTTCATGAGAGACTGCTTTATCTCCGGAATCTGGAAGAAAAGAAGGCGCAGGTGCTCCAGACCATAGAAGAGCAGGGCAAGCTGACGCCGGAACTTCGCACCAGGATTACCGAGGCGGTGACTCTGGTGGCGGTGGATGATCTGTACCGGCCGTACCGTCCGAAGAAACGAACCCGCGCCATGATCGCCAAGGAAAAGGGACTGGAGCCGCTGGCCAATATCATTCTGCTGCAAAAGACGGCAAGGAGCGTTGAGGAAGAAGCCGCTTCTTATGTGGATGCGGAGAAAGGCGTGGAAAATGTACAGCAGGCCATCGCCGGAGCCAGCGACATCATCGCAGAGCAGGTGGCAGACCGTTCCGACTACCGCAAGAGTATCCGGGAATGGACCATGAAGGAAGGCTGGCTGGCCGTCAGGGCGAAAGATGAAAAAGAGGAATCTGTCTATGAGATGTATTATGATTTCCGGGAGCCTCTTTCCAAAATGACCGGTTATCGCGTCCTTGCCATCAACCGGGGAGAAAAGGAGAAATATCTCACCGTTAAGGTGGAAGCGCCGGAACCGCAGATTCTCCATGCACTCTGTAAGACCATGATACATGACGAGAACGGGCCGATGGCGGCGGTTCTCAAAGACGCCATTGTGGATGGATATAACCGGCTGATTGCCCCGGCCATAGAGCGGGATATCCGCAATGAACTGACGGAGAAGGCTCAGAGCGGAGCCATCACTGTTTTCGGCAAGAATCTGAAACAGCTCCTGATGCAGCCGCCGATCAAAGGACAGACCGTGCTGGGCTGGGACCCGGCCTTTCGGACCGGCTGCAAACTGGCGGTGGTGGACGCCACCGGCAAGGTGCTGGATACGGTGGTCGTCTATCCGACTGCTCCGCAGTTTAAGGTGGAAGAAGCGAAGAAAACGGTTCATAATCTGATTAAAAAATACCATATCACTTTGATCAGCGTCGGCAACGGAACGGCGTCCCGGGAGTCGGAGCAGGTGATCACGGAGCTTTTAAAAGAGATACCGGAGAAGGTATCCTATGTCATCGTCAACGAGGCGGGGGCCTCCGTGTATTCTGCCAGCAAGCTGGCTACGGAAGAGTTCCCGGAATTTGACGTGGGGCAAAGAAGCGCCGCGTCCATCGCCAGACGGCTGCAGGACCCTCTGGCAGAGCTGGTAAAAATCGAGCCGAAGGCCATCGGCGTGGGACAGTATCAGCATGACATGAATCAGAAAAAACTGGAAGAGACGCTGCACGGCGTGGTGGAGGACTGTGTTAATAAGGTCGGCGTGGATCTCAACACCGCTTCCTTCTCCCTGCTGTCGTATATTTCCGGTATCAGCAAGACTGTGGCTAAAAATATCGTCGCTTACCGGGAAGCCAACGGAAGCTTTCATTCCAGGGAGGAGCTGAAAAAGGTTCCGAAACTGGGGCCGAAGGCATTTCTGCAGTGCGCGGGCTTCCTCCGGATTCCGGACGGAGATAATCCGCTGGACAATACAGGAGTTCACCCGGAATCCTATGAAGCGGCAGACAGACTTCTTTCCACCATGGGATATGAAAAGGGACAGCTTGGGGCCGGCGGCGGCTGTCATCTGAAGGATCAGATTACAGACATGGAGACTTTGGCCGGCGAACTTCATATCGGAGCGCTCACGCTGCAGGATATTGTGGATGAACTGGAAAAACCAGGAAGAGATCCGCGAAATGACATGCCGAAGCCGATTCTCCGGACGGATGTGCTGGAGATGAAGGATTTAAAAGAGGGCATGGTTCTGAAAGGAACTGTGAGAAACGTTATTGATTTCGGAGCCTTTGTGGACATCGGCGTCCATCAGGACGGCCTGGTACACATTTCTCAGATGTCCGATAAATATATCAGGCATCCGCTGGAAGTGGTCAGCGTCGGGGACATCGTGGATGTGCAGGTGCTGAGCGTAGATGTGAAGAAAAAAAGAATTCAGCTTACCATGAAGATAAAATAGGCACAGTTCATAAAAGAACATGGATACATGATTGAATTGGTTCAGAACAATCTGAAAAGAAATATTAAGAGAAAAAGAAAGGAACGACCATGCAGAGCTTTGAAAAAATCAGCAAAATGAATCTCGCTGATATTGACAGACCGGGGACACAGGATGATCCGGATGAATTGGATACGAATCCGGATGTGGATGCGGAGGTTGATGCCGCTGAATCTGGCGACACATCTCCTGAGATCGTGACAGTTGCAGATGTGGAGGGCACGGCTGCAGCGGGAACGGCGGAAACGAGAGAAGGCGCAGCTGAAAAGAAACAGATGCGTCAGCCGGAGGGAACGCATTACTATATTGATGCCAAGATCACAGAAAAGGAGATGCTCGCCTTCCTTTTCGGACACAACTATCGCCAGCCGCTGATGCTGCTCGCCGTAGCGATCGCGGTCATCTGGCCGATAATCGTCGTTGTGAGAAATGACAGCAACATGTGGCTTGCCATTGCGCTGGCGGCTATCATTCTCATTGCTCTTCCGTTGTCCACATGGAACAGGGGAAGAAAAACGGTCAAAAATAATCCGGCGTACCAGCAGACTTTCCATTATATGGTGGATGAATGGGGTGTGCATCTGGAACTGGGTGATGAATGTATCGATGTGGAGTGGAAAAAGGTATATAAATGTACTTTTATGAAATCGGTAACAACTGTTTACACGGGTAAAGTCAACGCATTTCTGATTCCGACTGCAGCTATGGGTGAACAGGCCGGAGAGATCAATGCGTTTATGAAGAAAATGAAAAATAAATAGGAGCATACTGTTTTCCGGGCATATGGAGAAAACAGCATTTGCATGAGAAAAGGTTGTGAAACATGAAAATAGAAAGCTACAGCACAGAAGACACTTTTGCCTTCGGTGAAAGATGCGGCAGGGAAGCCAAAGCCGGGCAGGTATTCTGCCTTTACGGCGACCTGGGCGTGGGCAAAACCGTTTTTACGCAGGGATTTGCCAAAGGGCTCGGAATCCGGGAGCCGGTCACCAGTCCTACATTCACCATCGTGCAGGAATATGAAGAAGGGCGGCTTCCTTTTTATCATTTTGATGTGTATCGCATCAGCGATCCGGAGGAAATGTACGAGGTCGGCTTTGACGAATACCTGGAGAGCGGAGGCGTGTGCTTTATTGAGTGGGCAGGGCTCATTGACGAGATTCTGCCGGAGGAGCGCACAGAGATCACCATAGAAAAAGATCTGTCCAGGGGATTTGAATACCGGCTGATTACTCGGACAGAACGAAAAAGAGAGGAGGAGCGTCCATGAAGATACTTGCCTTTGACAGCTCGGGACTGGTGGCGTCTGTGGCGGTTCTCGAGGAGGAGCGCATGATTGCGGAGTACACTGTTAATTATAAAAAGACGCACTCTCAGACGCTGCTTCCCATGCTTGATGAAGTGGTAAAAATGACAGAACTTGATCTGAATGAGATTGACGCTATTGCCGTGGCGGCAGGGCCAGGTTCTTTTACCGGGCTGCGCATCGGTTCGGCCACCGCCAAGGGACTGGGACTGGCTCTCGATAAACCGCTGGTTTCCGTTCCGACACTGGAAGGGATTGCATTTAATTATTACGGATGTGAGGACGTCATCTGTCCGATGATGGACGCCAGAAGGAAGCAGGTATACACCGGACTTTACACTTTTAAGGATGGTTCAATGCAGATTCTCAAAGACCAGACCGCCTGTCCGGTGGAAGAGATTCTCGCGGAGTGCAACGCACTGGGAAGAAAAGTGATTTTTCTTGGAGATGGCGTGCCTGTATATCGTTCCATCATCGAAGAAAAAATGCAGGTATCCTATACATTTGCCCCGGCGCATATGAGCCGGCAGAGAGCAGGCGCTGTGGGAATGCGGGCTTTTGATTATATGCGTGAGGACAGAATAGAGACGGCAGCGCAGCATGCGCCGGTCTACCTTCGCAAATCCCAGGCGGAGCGGGAGCTTCTGGCGAAGGGAAAGTCTCTGGAATAAAAAATGAATACGACGGTGCAAATAAAAAAAATGTCTGAAAGAGACTGCGGGGCAGTCTGGGAACTGCAGAAGAAATGTTTCTCCGTGCCATGGTCTTTGGAAAGCATCCGGGAGATGTTTGAGACTGAGGGCTACCTGAATCTGACCGCCTGGGAAGACGGAGTTCTTGCCGGCTATATCGGCATCAAAGCGGTGCTTGACGAGGCGGATATCACCAACGTGGCGGTGCATCCGGATCACCGGCGGCAGGGTATCGGAAAACAGCTTCTTGAGAAACTGCTCCGGCAGGCGGCGGCAGAGGGCGTGTGCCGGATCTTTCTGGAGGTCCGCACCTCTAATGCGGCGGCGCGGGCGCTCTACGAAGGAGCAGGATTTCAGATCATAGACATAAGAAAGAACTATTACGAAAAGCCAAAAGAAGACGCGTATATCATGGTTTGGGATTTTCTGATGCCAGATACTGCGGGTGAAACATGATAATGTTCTTCCAATAGTTACTAACGCTTTTTTCGACAGTATCTTTTATAATGAGGGCGAAAGATGACACTGGCGAAAAAGACACTGACGACTGGAGGTACAACATGGAAAAGAAAGAACTGAGAATAATTTGCAACTGCTGCGGAAAAGAGATTCACACAGAGCCGATGGCAGACCGGGAGGAGTACCTGAAAGTGACCAAAGAATGGGGATATTTCTCCCGGAAAGACGGAGAAATCCACCATTTTATTCTGTGTGAGTCCTGTTACGACAGACTGACAGAACATTTCTGCATACCTGTCGAAAAAAAGATGCAGACAGAACTTTTATAGAAGGTAAACTTAGAAAAGAGAGGAAAATTATGCTGGAACTGTGTTTGCTAGGATGCGGGGGCATGATGCCCCTGCCGCACCGCAAACTGACTTCGCTGATGGCAAGATATAACGGAAAAAGTATTCTGATCGACTGCGGCGAAGGAACCCAGGTGGGAATCAAGGAAAAAGGATGGAGTTTCAAGCCCATTGACGTCATCTGTTTTACCCACTATCATGCCGACCATATCAGCGGCCTTCCGGGGCTTTTGCTGACGCTTGGCAACGCACAGCGGACGGAGCCGCTTCTGATGATCGGACCGCGGGGACTGGAACGGGTGGTAAACGCTCTCCGGGTCATCGCGCCGGATCTGCCTTTCCCGATAGAGTTCCGGGAACTCAAAGAGAAATCGGAGACCATTGAGATGGACGGTTACCGGCTCCGTGCTTTCCGGGTGAATCACAATGTGATCTGCTACGGGTACACCATTGAGATTGACAGGGCAGGTAAGTTTGATGTGGAACGGGCTAAAGCCAATCAGGTGGAGATGAAATACTGGAACCGTCTGCAGAAGGGAGAGACCATCGAGCTGCCGGACCGGACACTCACCGGAGATCTGGTGATGGGCCCGGCAAGAAAGGGTATTAAATGTACCTACACTACGGATACCCGGCCGACAGCCTCCATCACGGCCCACGCCATGCATTCGGATCTGTTTATATGCGAGGGCATGTACGGTGAGCCGGATAAGCAGCAAAAAGCTGTGGAATACAAGCACATGACCTTTTATGAGGCGGCCAGACTGGCCAGCGACGCGGAAGTAAAAGAGCTGTGGCTGACCCACTACAGTCCGTCTTTAGTATATCCGGAGGAATTTATTCCGAAGGCGAGAGAAATCTTTCCGGCTACGAGCGCGGGCAAAGACGGCAGAAGCATTACGCTGATGTTTGAGGATGAATAAAAAGAGATTGAAAGATAGAGGGAAGTGAGAATATGGAGCAGACAGAAAAGGATGTGCTGATTCTGGCGATAGAGACTTCCTGTGATGAGACCGCCGCGGCGGTAGTAAAGAACGGAAGAGAGATTCTGTCCAATGTGATCTATACACAGATAAAACTGCACACCGTTTTTGGCGGAGTGGTGCCGGAGATTGCTTCCAGAAAGCACATAGAGAAAATAAATCCCGTTATTGAGGCGGCATTGTCGGAAGCCGGCGTCACGCTGGCGGATATTGACGCCGTGGCTGTTACTTATGGCCCGGGACTGGTGGGAGCTTTGCTGGTGGGCGTGGCGGAGGCAAAGGCCATCGCTTACGCTGCTGGAAAGCCGCTGATCGGGGTGCATCACATCGAAGGCCATATCAGCGCCAACTATATTGAACATAGAGAACTGGAGCCGCCGTTTTTGTGCATGGTGGCTTCCGGAGGACATTCCCATCTGGTTTTGGTGAAGGACTATGGGGAATACGAGATTGTCGGGCGAACGAGAGACGACGCGGCGGGAGAGGCATTTGACAAGGTGGCGAGAGCCATCGGTCTCGGCTATCCCGGCGGCCCGAAGATTGACAAGCTGGCAAAGGAAGGCGACAAAAATGCCATCTCCTTTCCGCGGGCAAAAATAGCTGACGCGCCGGATGATTTCAGCTTCAGCGGTCTGAAGTCCGCGGTGCTGAACTATCTGAATCAATGCGAGATGAAAGGTATCGAAGTCAACAAAGCGGACGTGGCGGCCTCCTTCCAGCAGTCGGTCATCGACGTGCTCACGGAGCATACGGCAGCGGCAGCGAAGCGGCTGGGCATCAAGAAGGTTGCCATCGCCGGCGGCGTGGCTTCTAACAGCTCCCTGCGGACGCAGATGGAAAAGGCTTGTGAGAAAAATCACCTGACCTTTTATCATCCGTCGCCGGTTTACTGCACGGACAATGCAGCCATGATCGGCGTGGCGGGCTATTATGAATACAGAAAAGGGGTCCGTGACGGCTGGGATCTGAATGCTGTGCCGAATCTGAAGATCGGGGAGAGAAAGAAAGCATAAGGGAAGGATACAGCGGGGGAAATGAAAAACAAAACGAGAACAGCAGCTATCGTGCTGGCGGCAGGAAAAGGAAGCCGTATGCACATGGATATACAGAAACAGTACGCGGAAATACTGGGCCGGCCGGTCATCGCCCATACGCTGGATTCTTTTGAAGCCAGCGAAGTGGACGAGATCATCCTGGTGGTGGGCGAGGGAGAGATCCCTTTCGCCAGGGAACAGATCGTGGAACGTTTTGGCTATAAGAAGGTGAGCCGCATTGTCACTGGCGGTAAAGAACGCTATGAATCCGTATACGAAGGACTCTGCGCGGCACAGGATATTACCTATGCTCTCATCCATGACGGCGCCAGAGCGTTTATCACGCCGGAGCTTATCGCTCAGTGTATCCGCGATGTGAAGCGATATGACGCCTGCGTCATGGCGGTGCCGGTGAAGGATACCATCAAAATTGTGGATGAGGAGCAATATTCCATCTCCACGCCGGACCGGAGCGTTATGTGGCAGATGCAGACGCCGCAGTGCTTCCGTCTGTCCGAGATCAGGGAGGCGTACCGGCAGATGCTCGAAAATGGCGACACTACCATGACGGATGACGCCATGGTCATGGAAAAATACGGCAGCCGCCGGGTGAAAATGATCATGGGAAGCTACGAAAATATCAAGCTGACGACCCCGGGTGATTTCATACTGGGAGAGGCTATTTTGCAAAATATGAAGAAACAGGAGCGGTGAGAATGAAAAAAGATGAACTGGAACACAAGACAGGAGAAGATAACGTAACTGCTTCAGGAGAAAATGTGGCAGAAGAGATTTACCACAACTTAATCAGTCCGTTGCTGGAAGAGGCAAAAAGAGGGCTGGAAGAAGAATATAATGAACGAAAAAAAGGTTCCGATGGGTTTGATGAGGTATTCGGCGAACTTGACGAAGAATCCGATGATATCTATGAGGAGGATGAAAGCGACTCTGAGGAGGACGAAGAATCCACGGAGCTGACAACGGCAGAAGAGGGCGACGGAGACGATACATCGAAGAAGACCGAATACTGCTGCATGTGCCATCGGACAGAGAGTCAGGGGGCCAAACTGCTTCGGATGCCTAACGACATGAGTATCTGTACGGACTGTATGCAGAAGTCTTTTGACACGTTCAGCTCTGGTTTTGGCAATAACAGCGGCATTCAGTTTGTGGATCTGTCCAACATGGATTTAAACAGCCTGCGGAATATGAACCTGGGCGATCTGCTGGCCGGCAATATGACGGCCCAGAAGGTGAAACCGAAGAAAGCTAAGAAGAAAAAGAAAAAAGATAAAGACAAGGCTCCGAAGGAGACCCTTTCCATCAAAAATATTCCGGCGCCTCACCAGATCAAGGCGAAGCTTGACGAGTATGTCATCGGACAGGATTATGCCAAAAAGGTAGTATCCGTTGCAGTGTACAACCATTATAAGAGGGTGATCACCAATACCATGGATGAGATTGAGATTGATAAATCCAACATGCTCATGATCGGACCGACTGGTTCCGGAAAGACCTATCTGGTGCGGACTCTGGCAAGACTGTTAAATGTACCTCTGGCCATCTGTGACGCCACGTCGTTGACGGAAGCGGGATACATTGGAGACGATGTGGAGAGCGTATTGTCCAAGCTTCTGGCCAACGCGGACAATGATGTGGAGAGGGCGGAAACAGGTATTATTTTTATTGATGAGATCGACAAGATCGCCAAGAAGAAAAATACTACCAGCCGTGATGTGAGCGGAGAATCCGTTCAGCAGTCTCTGCTGAAGCTGTTGGAAGGAAGCGAGGTTGAAGTGCCGGTGGGAGCAAGCTCCAAAAACGCCATGGTGCCGATGGTGACTATGAACACGAGAAATATTCTCTTTATCTGCGGAGGAGCTTTTCCTGATCTGGATGTTATCATAAAAGAGAGATTGAACAAGCAGTCCTCCATTGGATTTGCGGCGGAACTGAAAGATAAATACGATAATGATAAAAATATTTTGTCGTATGTGACTATCGAGGACCTGCGCAAATTTGGCATGATACCGGAGTTTATCGGAAGACTGCCGATTCTCTTTACGCTGAATCCATTGACAAAAGATATGCTGGTTGCTATTCTGAAAGAACCAAAGAACGCTATTTTAAAACAGTATCAGAAGCTTCTGGCGCTGGATGAGGTAGATCTGCAGTTTGAGGACGGAGCGCTTTATGCCATCGCGGAAAAAGCGATGGAAAAGAATACGGGGGCGAGAGCGCTTCGTGCCATTATCGAAAAGTTTATGCTGGATATCATGTATGAGATTCCGAAGGACGATAACATCGGAAGAGTTATCATTACGGAAGACTATATCCGCAATAACGGCGCGCCGATCATAGAGATGCGGCAGTATCTGCAGCTGACACAGAAGGATGATTATCAGCAGCAGGGCTAGAGGTATGCAGGGAGAAGGAAATGAATTTTTGTTATTCAAAAAATGTATATAAAGGGGGTTCACTATATGCAGCATTTGAATTTAAAGTATCTGGAGAGTCTGGCGACCCAGTATCCGAATATTGCCAGAGCGTCCACGGAGATAATTAATCTTCAGGCAATCCTTAATCTTCCCAAAGAGACGGAACATTTTGTGTCTGATATCCACGGGGAATATGAACAGTTTTTACATATTTTAAGAAACGGTTCCGGCGCCATCCGTAATAAGATTGAGGACGTTTTCGGCAACACGCTGAGCGCCAGGGACAAAAAAAGCCTTGCGGCTCTGGTCTATTATCCGGAGCAGAAAGTGGAACGGATGAAGATGGAACTGTCCCATGAGGATCTCCTGGACTGGTACAAGGTTTCTCTGAACCGTCTCATTGCAGTCTGCAAGGAAAGTTCTGCGAAATATACCCGTTCCAGGCTAAGAAAGAGTTTTCCTCCGGATTTCTCTTACATTCTGGAAGAATTGCTCAGCGAGAATAACCGGGTGGTGCAGAAAGAGCAGTATTATAATGAGATTTTTGATACTATCATCCGAATCAACAGGGCCAAAGAGTTTATTGTGGCTATTTCCCAGACTATTCAGCGTCTGGTTGTCACAAGACTTCATGTGATCGGGGATATTTTCGACAGAGGACCTGGGCCTCATATTATCATGGATCATCTGATGCAGCTGGAGAACGTGGATTTCCAGTGGGGGAATCATGATATGGTATGGATGGGTGCGGCTTCCGGGCATGAAGCCTGCATAGCCAATGTTATCCGGCTGTCTGCCCGCTATAATAATCTTGATGTGCTGGAAGACGGCTATGGAATTAATCTGGTGCCTCTGGCAAGTTTTGCCATTGAGACTTACAGAGATGATCCATGCGATTGTTTCGGTGTTCACGCTGAGGATCATCATGATCCGAGGGAGGTATCTCTCAATAAGAAAATGCACAAGGCCATTGCTGTCATCCAGTTTAAACTGGAGGGGCAGGTCATCAAAAAAAGGCCGGAGTTTAACATGGATAACCGGATGCTTCTTCATAAGATTGATTATGAGAAAGGAACGATCACCATTGACGGGAAGACATATGAACTTCTGGATAAGTCCTTCCCGACCATTGATCCGGCGGATCCGTACCGCCTGTCTCCAGAAGAAGAGAGTCTGATGAAACGGCTTCGCATGAATTTTCGTAATTGTGACAAACTGCAGGAGCATGTACGTTTCCTCTTTAATAAAGGAAGCATGTACCTGTGCTATAATTCCAATCTGCTGTATCACGGCTGTGTGCCGCTGGATGAAAATGGATATTTCCGCAAAGTCAAGCTGGGCAGTAGGGAATATTCCGGCAAAGAACTTTACGATGTACTGGAGTATTACGCGCGGAAAGGCTATTATGAGCAGGATAATCAGGAGGAGCATGAATACGGCAAGGATATCATGTGGTACATTTGGTCCAACGAGAATTCCCCGGTGTACGGCAAGGAAAAGATGGCTACTTTTGAGCGGTATTTTATAGATGATAAGGCGATTCAGGAAGAGAAAAAAGATTATTATTACAAGCTCATCGAAAAGGAAGAGGTAGCCAACCGGATTCTCACAGAGTTTGGTATGGATACGGAACACTCCCATATCATCAACGGACATATGCCTGTAAAAACAGTACAGGGAGAATCTCCGGTAAAATGCGGCGGTAAAGTAATGATCATCGACGGAGGTTTTTCAAGGGCTTACCGCCGGACTACGGGGATAGCGGGATATACGCTGATCTATAACTCCTATGGTCTGCGTCTCGTCTCGCACAATACGTTCACTTCGACGGAAGATGTCATAGAAAATGAGATCGATGTACATTCTGACACCGTCATCACCGAGTTGTCCAGCTACCGGGAGCGTGTCCGGGATACAGAAAATGGAAAGAAAATCAAAGAAAAGATCAAAGATCTGGAAGAACTTCTTCATGCTTACCGTTCCGGTTTGATTTTGGAGCAGGTATAGAAGCAGGATTGGCATAGAACAGACGGAAGCGGCATATTTTTATTTTATAGGAGATTCCGCTGGAATTCCTATAAAATAAAAGCCCTCCGGGCGGGATGCGTACTTGCGCGAGCAGAAGCTTATCGCTGAAGCGGCTGCGCTCAGCGCGAGAGTTCTGTCAGGCAGAACTCTCTGCCCCAGGGAAGAGCAAAGGCAGGAGGACATCCTTATGAAAAAGCAAACGCTTTGTGACATACCGGCGGACAATCTGGAGCAGGAATATGAGACAAGCCTGGAAAAAGGTCTGACAGCCGGAGAGGTAAACCGGAGACTTTCAGAAAACAGATTTGAATATCTCACAAAGGAGAAAAAGCGGTCATGGATTCGCAGCGCAGAGCAGGAATGTCTTGATCCGCTTTTCTTTTTTCTTCTTTTTCTCTGTATATTTTATTTCCTGACAGAAGAGAAAGGCTGGCTGGCAGTACTGCCCCTGCCGGTGATTGTTCTGTTGCTTAAAGTGGGACAGGCAAAGAGAAATAACATGTTCCTGCAAAAAAGGAAAGAACTTTTTTTGCCCAAAATCCAGGTGCTGCGGGATGGTGTTTACCGATATATTGATGTGCGGGAAATCGTGATTGGAGACATTCTGCGTCTCAAAAAGGGGAAAAGAGTTCCCGCGGCGGTCCGTAGCCTGATAAATCCCGGCGTTGTCTATGAAAAAGGCGACGTTTTTCCCGAAGAATCAGGAAAAGCGGTCGCCATGGGATCCGCAGGTTCCACCGCGCTGCAGAAACGAGGTATTTTATCCCGTATTTTGTCAGAGTCAGCACTGTTTCCGCTCCGTGCTCAGGAAATGTTGTACAGACGGGGCGTGATTGCCATGGAAACGTCCTGCCTGCCCGGAAAGGGAAAGAAAAGGGCGGTCGTCATTGATACAGAATATTTTCCATCTTCCCTGAAACCTCATGCGCTGCGGGAACTGACAAAATTGCTGCAGCGTGAAGCTGTTCCGCTTATTTTTTTTACGGATAAAAAACGGGAAGAAGCATTTGATATTTTAAAGAGGGTGGGGCTGGCGGAACAGGAGCGGGATGTGATTGATGAGAAACAGTTTGCCTGTTATCTGGACAGCGATTACCGGCGTCAGCTGAAAACCATACGCGCTTATGCAGGGCTGAACAAGCAGGAAAAAAGCAGGGTTTTGGATGGATGGTGCAAGGAATGCGACTGGCTGTACGTTCTTCCGGACAGAAACTGGCAGAGGCCGGAAAAGGATTTTTCCGACCAGAAAAATCTGACTCAACGTAGTAACGCAGAAAATGTGCCGGACATTGCAGAGACAGAAAGGAAAAAAGAAAAAGGCCGCATTCTGTGGCTGGGACTTCTTGATGAGTCAAGCCTTGACAGAGATTTTTATTTTAAGAAACACTGGAGTGATGGGCTGCTTCGTCTGTTTCAATGTGAAAGCAGATGGAATACCTTTGAGAATATCACGGAAATGGTGCAGAAAAGAACGCTGACAATGCTCTGCATTTTCAACGGTATCATGCTCTTTGCAGGGTGCTCCGGAGCGGGCGTCCCGGTCTTTTACTGGATGTTTCTGGTTTCTTATGTAATATGCGGCGGGCTGGCTCTGTGGAGAGAGCTTTGGTGGATGTGGATGCATATCCATGCATAAATATGCATAGAATTTGTATTTTTCCCGGGACAATTCATCTTTTTACAGGAAGATTCTTGTCAGCTTTCGTGAATATATGATAGAATATATGCAATATTTTGTTTTGCAGCTTTGCAGAGAGACACACAGGAGGGCATGAAAATGATAGAATTATTACAACACGGCGCGTATCTGGTTCACGGCAGTGAGATTGTAGAGGACACGCCTGAGGCGGCAAAGAAGCTTCAGGCCATGCTCGGTGCCGCGGCTCCTTCGAAAGAAGAGGCGGCAAAAGGAACCATCGCGTATGGGATCCTTGAGGCGCACAATACATCAGACAGCATGGACAAGCTGAAGATACGTTTTGATAAACTGACGTCTCATGATATTACATATGTCGGCATAATTCAGACTGCCAGAGCATCAGGACTGGAGAAGTTCCCGATGCCGTACGTACTGACAAACTGCCATAACAGCCTTTGCGCTGTGGGCGGCACCATCAACGAGGATGACCACATGTTTGGTCTGACCTGCGCGAAACGTTACGGCGGCATCTATGTTCCGCCTCATCAGGCAGTCATTCATCAGTTTGCCAGAGAGATGCTGGCCTGCGGCGGCAGCATGATTTTAGGTTCTGACTCACACACCCGTTACGGAGCGCTGGGAACCATGGCCATGGGCGAGGGAGGTCCGGAGCTTGTAAAACAGCTCTTAAATCAGACCTATGATATCAATATGCCTGGCGTGGTGGGCGTCTATATGACCGGAGCACCGATTCCGGGCGTGGGTCCACAGGACGTGGCTCTTGCCATCATCGGCGAGGTATTTAAAAATGGATATGTAAATAATAAAGTCATGGAATTTGTAGGCCCTGGCGTGGCTTCCTTAAGCGCGGATTTCCGTATCGGCGTGGATGTCATGACCACAGAGACCACCTGTCTTTCCTCCATCTGGAAGACCGACGAGACCATCCGCGAGTTCTATGAGATTCACGGAAGAGAGCAGGATTATAAGGAGCTGGCTCCGGCCGACGTGGCTTACTACGACGGCATGATCAAGATCGACCTCAGTGCCATCCGCCCGATGATCGCCATGCCGTTCCATCCGAGCAATACCTACACTATCGAGGAGATGAACGCCAACCTGATGGACGTACTGGATGACTGCGAGAAGAAAGCGCTCGTCAGTCTGGACGGTCAGGTGGAATTTACACTGAAAGATAAAGTACATGACGGAAAGCTGTACGTAGAGCAGGGAATCATCGCCGGATGTGCCGGCGGCGGCTTCGAGAACCTCTGCGCGGCGGCTGATATTCTGAAAGGACGCTCCATCGGACCGGATGAGTTTACGCTGAGCGTTTATCCGGCCAGCACCCCGATCTTCATGGAACTGGTAAAGAACGGCTCTGTGGCTGACCTGATGGCAGCGGGAGCTATTGTGAAGACCGCGTTCTGCGGCCCTTGCTTCGGCGCAGGCGACACGCCGTCCAACAACAGCCTGAGTATCCGTCATTCAACCAGAAACTTCCCGAACCGTGAAGGATCCAAGCTGCAGAACGGTCAGATCGCTTCCGTGGCGCTGATGGATGCCAGATCCATTGCGGCCACGGCAGCCAACAAAGGCTTCCTGACGCCGGCTACAGATCTTGATGTGGAGATAAAAGGAAAGAAATATTTCTTTGACAGTACCATTTATGAAAATCGTGTCTTTGACAGCAAAGGTATCGCAGATCCGACGGTGGAGATCAAGATGGGACCGAACATCAAAGACTGGCCGGCCATGAGTCCGCTGCCGGAGCATCTGATTCTCAAAGTCGTTTCTGAGATCCATGATCCGGTAACTACCACGGACGAATTGATTCCGTCAGGAGAGACTTCTTCCTACCGTTCCAATCCGCTGGGACTGGCAGAGTTTACGCTGTCCAGAAAAGATCCGGCTTATGTAGGGCGGGCAAAAGAAGTACAGAAAGCACAGAAAGCTATCGAGTCCGGAGAGAGTCCGACAGAGGCGCTGCCGGAGCTGCAGGCGGTTCTCGATGCCGTTCACGCTAAATACGCCGATGTGAACGAGAGTAACATGGGTGTTGGAAGTACTATTTTCGCTGTAAAACCGGGCGATGGATCTGCCAGAGAGCAGGCAGCTTCCTGCCAGAAGGTTCTGGGCGGCTGGGCGAACATTGCCAATGAGTATGCCACAAAACGGTATCGTTCCAACCTCATCAACTGGGGTATGCTGCCATTCCTGATCGATGGAGAAGATCTGCCGTTCGCCAACGGAGATTATATTTTCGTACCGGATGTCCGCAAAGCAGTAGAAGATAAAGCGACGAAGTTTACGGTATATCAGGTAAAAGACGGCGCTCTCCATGAATTTACTTTGTCCATGGGCGAGCTTACGGATGATGAGCGGGAGATTATCCTGAAAGGTTGTCTGATCAATTACAACCGGAGATAAGGACAGCGAAGATACATCAGAATAAATGAAATCATTAGAAGACAGTCGGGATGTTCCCACAAAATGTGGGAAGGGCTCCGGCTGTCTTTTTCTTTGCCATATGTTACACTTTTTATATAAAAGGTGTGCGGCAGAAAGCAGGTGTTCGGGAGAAATTATGCTTGCGTGCGGAAAATGTTTGAAAATAAACAAAAGGGAGGAAAAAATATGGCAAAGGTTGTAAAAAAAAGTACTGCTGTGATACTGATGCTTTTAATCGTTGGCATGAGTTTGACGGAAAGCAGACCGGAAGATACTACGACAGGATGGTATAGTATGTTTTCGCGTATGGATGGATATACCAATGATCCGGATATTTCAGAGGCGAAATATTTGGCTAATCCGGATAGTCAGCCGGATTATTTCCAGATGTATCTGGCGGGGCCGGGATTAACAGCGTGGGATTACTCCACAGGAAGCGGTATTAATGTGGCGGTGTTTGATGAAGGTTTTGATATCAGCGATCCGGAATTGGCAGGAAAAATAAAAGGCTGTTATAATGCGATGACAGATCAGGAAGGAGCCGACAAGATAAAACCGGATGATGCAAACCGTGTTGCACATGGAACATCTTGTTCTAAAATACTGGGAGCCATTGGGAACAATCAGTATCAATCGGCAGGTGTTGCCTACGGTGTAAATCTGTATCTAATAAGAGTGGGCGGGAATGACGCAACCTGGCAGTCTTCCTTGCAGAGAGGAATCGACTACGCTGTTCGCAATAATTGCCGAGTGATCAGTGCCAGTCTCAGTGATTCTGTTTATAATGCAGATGTGGAGAATGCTATCAGCGAAGCTTATTCCAGAAGCTGGAACAGTGTACTGTTTGTAGCTTCCGCCGGAAATACCAATATAGAAGAATATCGTTATCCAGCTTCATATACAGATTCTTTTGGCGTTTCTGCGGTAAATTATCAAAACGGACAATTTGTGAGCGCAGATTCCACCCGAAACGATCGTATAGATATCGCAGCTCCTAATGGAACTACCAGCGCCGCCACTGCATATGCCGCCGGTGTGGCAGCTTTAGTTTTTGCGGCAGATCCAAATTTGACGGCGGCAGAATGCGCACAGATTCTCCGTGAGACCGCTTCAGATGCCGGAATGCCAGGTTATGACAAGATTTACGGTCACGGTATCATCAATCCGCTGGCGGCAGTCCAGCGTGCGAAATTAAAACAGACATCCATCAGCAGGAGTATTTCCGGAATAGCGTCTTCTTACACGAAAAAGCTTTCTGCCGGTACATTTCAGCTGAACCCGAAAACAGAGGGATCAGGAGTCTTCTCTTACAGTTCCAGCAAGCCTTCCGTAGCGTCGGTGGATGCAAACGGAAAGGTAACGCTCAAAAAAGAGGGGACAACCAGCATTACCGTATCGGTTGGTCTGTCGGGTATTTATCAGCCGGCCTCGGTGACAACGAAGCTGACGGTGACTGGAAACTCTTCTGATAAGAAGTCAGATAAAAAACAGTCTGAGAAAACCGGTTCAAAAGCTTTGAAAAAAGTAAAGGGCGTAAAATTGGCAGCCGGCAGACGTTCTATTACCGTCCGCTGGAACAGGAATGACAGAGCCGATGGATATCAGGTGTGGATTGCCAGAAATAAAAAATTTACAAAAGGTAAGAAAACTGTTCTCATAAAGAAAAATAAAAAGGTGAAAAAGACAATTAGGAAGTTAAAGAATAAAAAATACTATGTAAAGATTCGTACATTTAAAAAGAGCAGTACAGGAAAAATTTTTGGCAAATTCAGCAAAGTGAAGAAAGTAAAAATCCGATAAAAAAGATGCTTCGGCTGTTTTCTGCCGCGGTGCCGGGTTTATCTGCGGGCGCTGCGGCAGTGCTGTATAATTCTGCAAACAATAGTTGACAATCCGGCAAATTATGTTATATCATTAACTCATTACGCGGCTTTTTTGAAAGAAAAAGGACATATTTTTGCAAAATTATCAACATAAAGGGGTGGAAAAGATGAAGATTTCAGGAAATGACCTTTTTGTAACAGCAATGAAAAAAGAAGGTGTGGATACTATTTTTGCGTATCCAGGCGGTATGGTCGTCAATCTTTTAGATGCACTCCATGATTGTCATAGTATTGATTTGGTGCTTCCAAGACATGAGCAGGGGCTGATTCATGCGGCAGACGGTTATGCGAGAGCGACAGGAAAGGTCGGCGTCTGTCTCGTCACCAGCGGCCCGGGAGCAACGAACCTGGTAACAGGAATAGCCACAGCCAATTATGATAGTATTCCTCTGGTCTGTTTCACCGGACAGGTGGCGGAAGACCTTATCGGCAATGATGCCTTTCAGGAAGTAGACATCGTGGGAATTACCCGGAATGTGGCAAAGTTTGTTATAATGGTAAGAGATAGAGAGATGCTGGCTCAGCGCATCAAGGAAGCTTTCTATATAGCTCGCTCCGGCAAACCTGGTCCGGTGCTTGTGGATCTGCCCACAGATGTGATGGCGGAGCTTGGCTCTACATCCTATCCGACAGAAGTCAATATCCGCGGTTACAAACCGAATAAGGGAGTTCATGTTGGTCAGCTCAAAAAGGCCATCGCACTGATGGAAGAAGCCAGAAAACCGATGTTTTTAATTGGCGGAGGTGTTAATCTGGCCCATGCGCAGGAAGAGATGACAGAATTATGCGAGAAATTAAATGTTCCAGTGATTACTACAGTGATGGGACGGGGAGCAATTCCGACGGATCATCCTTTATATATAGGCAATATCGGTATGCATGGCTCCTATGCGGCAAATAAAACAGCGGATGAATGTGATCTGATGTTTTCCATTGGATGCCGGTTTAATGACAGAGTGACGGGAAATGTAGCGAAGTTCGCCCCTCATGCCAAGATTGTCCATATTGATATCGAGGCGGCGGCAATTTCCAGAAATGTAACGGTAGATATTCCAATCGTGGCGGATGCCAAGATGGCGATTCGGAAGATTCTTGATCACACGGAGCCGATGGAGCATACAGAATGGATAGAGGAAGTCAAGGGATGGGATAAAGAGCATCCTCTGGGTATTCAGGTGAAGGCGGGCGTGAATCCGCAGTGTATCATGGAGACGTTGAATAAAGTATATGCAGACAGGGATACCATTTATACATCGGATGTGGGACAGCATCAGATGTGGGCCTGCCAGTATCTGAAACTGGATGCCATGCACCGTCTGGTGCAGAGCGGCGGACTGGGAACCATGGGCTTTGGTCTCCCGTCAGCAGTGGGTGCGCAGATTGGATGTCCGGGTAAAGCAGTGGTGTCCATCAGCGGCGACGGCGGTTTTCAGATGAATATTCAGGAGATGGCGACTGCCATGAACCAGGAGCTGCCGCTGGTCAATATTGTGCTGAACAACAATTATCTTGGCATGGTGCGGCAGATGCAGGATTTATTTCATAACAAGCGTTACACTATCACCTGTCTGAGATATCATAAGTCCTGCAGAGGCAAATGCGGCAAACCTGGCTGGACTTGTCCGGATTATTCCCCGAACTTTGTAAAGATTGCTGAAGCCTATGGTTCCAGAGGTTATCTGGTAACGGAGGATTCCCAGCTGGAAAAGACAATCAAAGAGGCAAGGGATTATGCCGAAGAGCATAACAGGCCGGTTATTATAGAGTGTGCAGTTTCACCGGAAGAGCTTGTGCTTCCGATGATCCGGGGCGGCGCCAGTTTTGATGAAATCATATATTAGGAGGGCGGTATCATGAGAGAAGTAAATCATACCAAAAGAAAAAGATGGGTCTCCCTGTACGTGGAGAACCGCATTGGTGTTCTGGCGCGGATTTCTGGCATGATGTCCGGCAAATCTTATAATATTGACAGTATCACAGTAGGGGTGACAGAAGATCCGACTATTTCCAGAATGACCATCGGTCTGAGTTCCGATGACGCCACCTTTGAACAGATAAAGAAGCAGTTGAATCGCTGTGTGGAAGTAATAAAACTTAATGATATCACTGACGCGCCGACGCACATGAAAGAGATACTATTTATCAAAATTCATGAATGTTCTGAGTTTGAGAAAGGGGAAATCTTCCGCATTGCGCAGGTATTCGGAGCAAAAGCTATTGATTACGGTATCAACAGCGTTCTGCTGGAATGTGTGGCGACAGAAGGAAGAAACAATGATTTGATTGATCTGCTGAACCGCAAGTTTGATCAGGTAGAGATTGTCCGGGGCGGTATTGTCGCCATCGAGTCTATCAGCATGACGGACAGATAACAGCATAACAAATGTACAGCGACCCGCTTTTGTCTGGGGATTTTTCAGGCAGAAGCGGGATTTTTTTATCAAAAATTATATCTATAAAATGTTTTTAATTTTAAAGATTGACTTTTTGGCTCGCAGATGATACCATAAAAATGGAAACTGTTCCAGATATTTCCAGAAAAGAAAGGAGAAGTTATGAAGAATCATCTGAGAAAGCTGCTGCTGGTTTTGCTGACAGGATGTCTGATCTTTCAGCAGATTTCTATGCCTCTGTATGCAGGGACAACGGGGGTAGCGGCAGTCTTTATTGATTCGAAGGATAAAGTGGGAACAGCGGAAGATACAAAGGATACATTTATAAAGAAGAGTAACTGGGCAGCAGCCAGAGATCAGAATGTTCGGACAGCCGGCAGGAATCGGTATATCGAGGCTTCCGGTGGGAATAATTCGGGACGAAAGAAGCAAGATACAAAAGCAGCCAGAGGAACGATCACGGAGACTGCAGGAACAGAACAGTCCGTACAAGATAAGAAGGATGCGGAAACAGATAAAGATAACGATGGAGTTTCTTCTGACGAGGAAGACGCCGGCAGTACCGGAGAGGAAGCCGGGAAAACTGCCAGTGATGAAACGGAGACCGGAGAAGATGATCAGGGAGCAGGTTATACCGGGGATGAGACAGAGCCCGGAAAAAATGATCAGGAGGCCATAGATGAGACAGAGCCCGGAAACAATGAACAGGGAGGCGAAGACGGTACAGAAGGCGAGACAGAGAATGCAGGGGGAGACGACGATGACGGCCGGAAGCAGAATGACCTGAATTCGGAAGAAGGCATCAAGGAGGACAAGACAGAGCAAAAAGGGAAAACAGAAGACGATGCGCAGAAGAATGAGAATAACAGTTCTGTTTCCATCCCGGCACATCCCGGAGAAGAACAGGAGAATACTGAGCAGACGACAGAAAACGCCGCTAGGCAGCAGGAGGATATTTTTGACCGGCTGCTCAATAAGAATCTTCTGCGCGCTGATGTCCGGGCAAAAAATGATTTTAATATGCCGAAAGCAACTTATGAGACATTTATTCTGCAGGGAAGAAATGGAAAAGGGCAGAAGATAGGAAACAGCGGCAAGGTGACGATGATGCCTTCCAGAAGGGCGATTCAGAATGATATAACGCAGAAACATAATGACTATGTTTCTTTTACCCCTCACTGGGGAATCGATACCACAGCATCTCTGTCCACGCAGTCCGGTTCCCGGAATGTCAGCTATTATGTCAATGATCCAAAGAAGGCGCAGCACGTGGGCGGAATCGGACTGGCGAGCATGTCTCCGAATATTATCGGAGGACGGGTTTTTAAACTGGACGCTTCCATGAAGAATAAATTGAGCTGCACTTATTATAATGTGGGGCGATACTATGACCGGGCTTCCGGCAGATCATACGCCATTGACATGAAGGCGGTGGTGACCGATTTTACAAAGAAACCAAAAGGTACGGAAGATGTGAAAGGTGCCATTGCCGATGGAGCTTTGGGCGATGACGGAGGTCCGCTGTTCTGCTTTGTGGGCGGCCAGTCGGTGGGGTCCATCGGAGTGCTCACCTGTTTCTGTGATGCAGTAACTGTCCGGTATTCTTTTTATATTCATGGCACGCAGACGCCGATTCAGCTGAAAGGGTTTACCAGATTTCGGGATGTTGACGCTCAGCAGGGTATTGAGTTTTCCGGAGAAGCCAATTATTTTTATGCTGTTGATGCAGCTAATGAATATCTCGGATACAGTAAAGGTGTGTATAATCAGGGGAGCAAAGCATACATTTATGCGTTGAGTTCTGCGGCGGTTTCCGGCAATGCGGGAAGCTCCTTTTATACGCTGTTTTCGGGTTCGCAGCTCACTCTGCGCTACACTTTTGCAAAGTGCAGCAGGAAAGATGACGGCGGCCCGCAGAATGGAAGTAATCTGACAAAGTATAAAGTGCCTTTTGATAATTCTGATGTGAAAGACTATTCCACCAGTTCATCAAGCGGTTATATCCGGTTTGATGCGAGACAGCCGTATCTGGCTCAGCCTGAAATTCAGAAGTCTGTTTTCAATGGAAACGATATACAGGCTGAGATCCGCACGCCGCACAATGGGGTTTCCAATGAATTATCCAGACTGGAAGATGTTTTTACTTATAAAGTGCGGACGGTATGTCCATATGAAGATGCCTCTGAGCATCACTATTCATCCTGGGTTGTGTCAGACCGGGTAAGCCCGTACCTCAACGTTGAGCAGGCAGTCGTCTATGACGGTACAGGGAACCGTGCATCTGATTTTAAGATACAAAAGCAGGTGCAGGGAGACGGTTCCACGATGGTAACAGCAACAGCATCCAACCCGGCAGCGCAGTCTTTCTATGAGAAAAACTGGTATGACTTATATATCACGGTCAGAGTGAAGACGCAGGAACAACTGGAGAGCCTGCATCTGGACTTCGCGAGTCAGTATGTCAGAAGCGGTTCCGGGACAGGCAGATATGTTCTCTCAAATAATGCGACACTGTCTACCGGTACGACATATACGTCCAATCATGTTGAGACTGTGATTCCGCAACAACTGAAGGTCAGAAAGGTCAATGAGGAAAGACGTCCGGTAAAGGGGGTTACCTTTGGGATTTTTGCCAGCCCGGACGCAGATATCCATAAAGATAAACCTTTGATGACGGCGGTAACAGGAGAGGACGGCGTGGCGCATTTCAGAGCAGCTTCCTTTTTCAATCTGGCAGGAAAAGCAGGGCCATATTATGTGCGTGAGATATCCCGGGGAGTTTTTGATAATGTATATCTTCTGGATGAGACGTGGCATTATGCTTTCTCCAGTGATAAAGGTAACGCGGTTGTCTACGGAGAAGAGAAGGATAAAAGCGTTTCTACTCTGGAGGATGTGGCAAAAATTCTCCGTAAGTATTCTGTCCAGGTGAGAAAAAAGAACCGGGAGACCAGTGGTTTTCTGAAAGGCGCGGTTTTTGGTCTGTATCAATGGTCTGAGGCGGGAAACAGTTATATGAAAGCATGTACTCTGGAAGAAGCCACAGATGAAGACGGAAGGATCTATTATCGCAATCCGGAAGATATTGTTGCTACGGAGGATAATCTGGGACGTTTTATGATAAAGGAAGAAAAGGCTCCCTATGGCTGTTATAATGCCGGTGTAAGCTGGACTTTTTCTACCACAGATGCTTATGCAGACGATGAGAAAAATATTGAGTTTGTTTATACGGCAGAAAATGGAAGGAAAAAAACGCAGAAAGAAGAATTGATCTATACAAATGAACTTCAGAAAGGAATTCTCAAGATTATTAAGACTGACGATGAAGGAGCATTGGTCAAAGGAGCGCTGTTTGAGATAAAAGCAGCGGAAGATATTTATGCGCCGTGGCAGTATAAAGAAGATGGGACGGCTGCGCCGGATCAGGAACCATTGGTTCCGAAAGGCATGGTCTGCGGTCGCCTGACTACAGATGAAAATGGCAGAGCAGTGTCCAGGCCGCTTTATATTGGTAAGTATCAGGTGACAGAGATAGGCGGCGCACCGGAGCATGTACAGTCGGAGGAAGTCTATGAGGTGACATTCACATATCCGGAAAAAGATGATACTGCAATGGTGGAAGAAACTGTGCAGGCGGGAAATGTCATCATGCGCCCGGCCTTCGCAGTGGCAAAACTGGCGGAGCGGACCCGGAATCCGGAAGGAGAAGAAGTAGAGTTTGATGTGAACACAGGACGATATACACAGGAGAAGGTACCGGGAACCTATAACGCCGAAGAGACTATCAGGTATCGGATTGTCGTGACCAATACGGGAAATACAGATCTGTACCATGTGAGGGTTTACGACAGTATGGAAGAAGCCAACGAAGCCGGTCAGAAACTGGCAGATTATGTGGACACGGAGCGGGCGTCTTTTGTCCTTCCGGCGGCTGGAAGCTATGAGACGCAGAAAGGAAATAGCATCACAGCTTCGTTATCAGAGGATAATGGCCGGATGGTGCTTCTCAGCAGGCTGCCGGTGGGTGACAGTGTGGAACTGTATTTCGAGGCTCCCGTACTGAATAACGCAGCCAATATATATCACCTCATAAATAAGGTGACCGTTACGGCAAGCTACGATAATAACGAAGAGCGGCCGGGACAGCATCTGATTCCTGTCAATACAGAGCAGCTGGTAGATGAAGATGGCAATCCTCTGACAGAAGACGAAGATCAGATACATATTCCGGGAACGCCGGATACTTCTGTGGTAAAAATCGCGGACCGGACTACCGGAGCCATCGTCACCGACGGAGAACTCAACGGAACAAAGGTGCCGGGCCTGTATTATGAAAACGACAGGGTACGTTTTGATATCCATATTAAAAATACCGGAACAGCCAACCTGAAAAACATTCTCGTCACTGATGTGATGTCGGAAGAACTGAAGCAGATTGTCGATGAGAGTACAGCAGCCTTCCGCCTGGAGAATGATGCTAAGGAGGAAGAGGTTGAGATTGAGGACGACAATACAGCGGAAGAGGGAACAACAGAGGATGGCGCTGAAGAAGATGAGACGACAACGGACAACGCAGCGGAAGGCGGAGCGGCAGACCAAAAGGAATCAGAAAAAAATAATTCCACGTTCACTCTTTTGACAGGCAGAGGGGAGAAAGTATCTGCCCGGCAGATTGATGCCTCCAGAGTGATTCTCTGTGAAGATGTGGATACTGTAACCGGTGAGGGCAGTCTGCGTCCGGGAGATACCATCGTACTGCATTTTTACGCCAGAGTAAAAAAAGACGCTGCCAACTTTTATGATCTGTTAAATACAGCCATTGTGAACGCTTCTTATTTTACCGGTGAGGAGGACGCGCCTGTACCGGAAAAGACAGACACAGATATCATCGAGATACCTGGAGTCCCGGAGGCAAAGGTGGCGAAGCTTGCTGACAGAACTACGGGAGCGGTCTTAGTACAGGGAAGATATCAGAATGAAAAAATAACCGGCAGCTATGATAACGGCAATGAGATTGTCTATACGATTACTGTTACCAATTCTGGTACTGCGGATTTATATGACCTGAAAGTCAGAGATGTGATGGAAGAGAGGCTTTTGTCGGCTCTTGATAAAGACAGCATTCGTTTTCAGGATGGCAGATATACCACATCGAAAGGGGATCTGATCGATACTGAATCTAAGGGGGCGGATGTCCTGCTGATGAATCGTCTGCGGGCCGGCGACAGCGTGAATCTGCTGTTTCGGGCAGTGGTCAGCAGACAGGCCGGTGATCTGTTTAAGCTGGAAAATAAGGTATATGTGACAGGCCATTACCGAAAAGGAAATGAACAATACCAGCAGGAATATGAAAAAGAAGCCGAGGTATCCGGTCATTCCTATGTATTGGAGTATCACGCTAATAATGGAACCACAGAGAAAACGCCCGACAGCGAGACGCCGGCGCATCGGGGAGACACTGTGCGCATTAATGGCAATCCATTTACAAAAGAAGGATATGAATTTTTAGGATGGAATACCAAGGCAGACGGAACGGGGCAGGATTATGCTCCGGGAGCGGAATATACCATGCCGGCCCAGGATGTTCATCTGTATGCACGATGGGGAGGAAAAGGCAGTGTATTGAAGAAAAATTATACGTATGCCTTGACATATCACTCAAATAATACCCTGTCACAGTCTTATCCGGACAGCGAGACCAGATGTGCCGCGGGAACAGCCGTGCTGCTTGATGAATGTTCATTTCTTTATGAAGGATATCATTTTATTGGCTGGAGCCTGACTCCAGATGAAAAAGAAGATCTGCTGCAGCCGGGCGACACCTGCCGAATGCCGAAGAAAGACATACATTTATATGCACAGTGGGAAAGGGATGAAAAAGCGGTTCTGACATATCATTCCAATGTTTCAGATCAGGAACAGACGAGAGCTGATTTTGAGACACCTTGTGCAAAAGGTATGAAAGTTGTTATCAAACAGTGTGAATTTGAGAGAGAGGATTACATTTTTGTCGGCTGGAGCAAAGAAAAAACGGCGACAAAAGCCGAAATCAATCCGGGAGACAGTCTGATTCTTGAAAATGATCTGGATTTATATGCCGTGTGGGAAAAAGAAAAAGACGGGCAGGAACAATTCCGGTATCAGCTGACCTATCATGGAAATAATGAAACCAGAGATTCCTTTGTCGATTTTAAAACTCCGTGCATAGCAGGAACATCTGTGATACTTTCACAGAATCTGTTTACTTATGACGGACATGTGTTCACTGGCTGGAATACCAAAGCAGACGGAACAGGAAAGACATGGAATGTCAATGATTCCTTTACAATGCCGGACCGAAATGTACATTTGTATGCCCAGTGGAAGGAAGTTGCAAAACATACGCTCACCTACCTTTCCAACTACCCGGATAAGAAAGATTCGGTTCCTGATGAGCAAAGAATGGACAGTGAGACGCCGTGTCCGGAACAGACTTCTGTCCGCATTGACGGCTGCAGCTTTCAGTGTGACGGATACCGGTTCCTCGGCTGGAGCATGACACCGGACGGAAGCTCGGAACTTATCATCCCGGAGGTGCAGTATACGATTACAGCAGATACGGTTTTGTATGCAATATGGACGGATCAGTGCGAAGAATATGCATTGCTTTATTCCTCCAATACGAAGGCAGCTATCTGGGAAGCGGCACCGTCCTCGCCGTCTCCGGCGGGAACCCCTCAGACAATCATTGCAAATCCATTTTCCAATGAGGGAGCAGTTTTTGCGGGCTGGAGTCTTGATGAAGATGCCGCAGCCGATTCGGAAGATCTCCTGTTGCCGGGACAGCGCTTTGAGCAGCCGGCAGGGGATACCGTTCTGTATGCTGTATGGAAAGAAGAGCAGAGTCACAGAGTATATTATGACGGCAATGGAGGAGCGGCCACAGTTTCCAATCCAGAAAGTGATGGAAGGATTATTGATGATGAGACGCCGTGCACTGCCGGTTCAGTCATCCGGATAAATCCGTCTTCATTCCGAAGGGATGGATATCGGTTCCTTGGCTGGACGACAGAAAAGCTGGAGCCGCTAAAGGCCACGGATTCCACCGCATCCGCAGGAGAAGGCGAAGAAAAACAGACATGGGAGCAGGCCATGGAACAGACAGATATCATCTATCCGGGCTGTGCCTATACAGTTCCGGAAAATGATACGATATTCTATGCGCTTTGGGAAGAAATGCCAAAAAGCAGTTTCGACGGAGATAGTCCGGCATACAGCGGCGATGAACCGGCGGAGAGCCCGTATACACCGATACCGGTGACAGAGCTGATGAAAGATCAGGACCATGTCAATATTCCGGGTGAACCGGAACTTCGGGTGGCGAAGAAGGCAGACAAAACAAAGGGAATCACATTGAAAAAAGGACGTTATCAGGGGACAAGAAAACCAGGAACCTACTACGAGGGCGACCGTGTGATATATAAAATCACTGTGTCCAATTACGGAACAGCAACAGCAAGTGAGGTCACGATCAAAGAAATCCCGTCATCTTCCTGGAAAAAATCTCTGGAGCCGGAAGGATTCACCCTGTCAGTGGGAGAATCCCTGGAAACCGCTAAAGGTAATCTGATAAAAGTTCAGAAGAAAACGGCGAACACCCTGACACTGGACAGCCTGCAGCCAAACGACAGTATCACAGTGACCTTTGAAGCCACCGTAACAGCTCAGCAGGCGTCTGAAAGTACCATAAAGAACACAGTAAAAGTCACCGGCAAAAAACATGACGGAACCCCGGTTGCTGAAACAGAATACACAAAAGACAGCGATGCAATTAAAATCTCAGCCAAAGAACAGCCGTCTCCGACAGACACAGACAACATACCAAAGACAGGCGACGATAACCCAATTTATCCGTTAATTCTTATTGGGCTTTTTAGTCTTACTGCGGCCGGAGCTGTTCTTGTAAGATGGCGCAGACAAAAATAGAAGAAGGCACAGACAGCAAAGATATGTCACAGAAAAAATAAACGTAAACGGTAAATACTCCGTACCTCGAAAATCATAGTCATATGTGAGACAATAGACTCGATTCTTATCAATCCGTGATAATAGTTCAGTACTCAACTTTTAGTACTGTTATAGAAATG
>NZ_NFIR01000014.1:0-96430 GCF_002159465.1 Eubacterium sp. An3 | reverse complement strand
ATGCCAATGGCACGGCTGGGTAGCCAAGACGGGGAGGGATAAACGCTGAAGGCATCTAAGCGTGAAGCCCCCCTCAAGATGAGATCTCCTAGCAGAAATGTGAGAGACCCCTTAGAGACAATGAGGTAGATAGGGCAGGGGTGGAAGTGCAGCGATGCATGGAGCTGACTGCTACTAATCGGTCGAAAGCTTGACCTAAAGCGGAGCAACCACATCGAGGAAACGAAGTTTCCGAGATGACCGCTCAAATAATCTGATAACCTGTGTGTAGTTTTCAAGGGTACATCCCTTATATGCACGAGTGGCTCAGTGGTGGAGTATCGCCTTGCCAAGGCGAGGGTCGCGGGTTCGAATCCCGTCTCGTGCTTTAAAACTGGATTATTCCAGTTTTTTTATGAAAAAGAATTCTGATAAAAAGAATTCTGCTTTATTTCTTATCTACAGGGATTTTTTCCCTGTTTCTATATATAATATAGCGCTATCGCCAAATGGTAAGGCACTGGATTCTGATTCCAGCATTTCCAGGTTCGAATCCTGGTAGCGCTGCTAGAAAACTATCTGATAAAATGATTTCTGTCAGATAGTTTTTTTATTACATCAGAACTCTTTGTTATTTCACCGGAAAATACTTTGCTGGCGAAAACACATTGTATTCTCTGACTTTTTTTGATATAATACCATAAAATGCGCTGCAGGAACCGCGTATGGTTTATGGCCAGCGGATAAGCAAGATAACTGAAAGGAAAGTGAATTATGTCTTTATTAAAAGATTGGCGGGAATTCGCCTACAGTCATGATGACAGAACACAGGAAGGACAGCGTTTCTGGATTGATTATTTCCAGCAGGAGAAGGCTGTATATGAGCAGATTCTTTCGACACCGGATGAGCCGGTGAGCGGTACAGTGGCAGAACTGGCCGAGAAGTTTAACATGGAGCTGACATATTTTGTCGGATATCTGGACGGTATCAATGACAGTTTGAAGACTCCGAATCCTATCGAGGAGATGGATGAAAACACGGTAGTTTCTCTTGATTATGATAAGGAGAAATTATACTATAATATGGTAGGAGCCAGAGCAGAATGGCTGTATAATCTGGAGCAGTGGGATAATCTGCTGACACCGGAGCGCAGAAAGGAACTGTATCGTGAACAGAAGAGTTCAACAACAGTTGTGAAGCCTCCTAAGATCGGACGAAATGATCCATGTCCATGCGGAAGCGGCAAAAAATATAAAAAATGCTGTGGCAGAAACTAAAATAAATAAAAAGTGACAGTTCAGCATCCGGTTTACATCACAGGATGCTGATTTTTTTACACGAAACTCGGATGTTCATACAGATGCGATTAGCAGAATGGAGAGAGTATGCAAAACAAATATAATGCGATGCAGGCCGATATTGTGCTGGGAGATATGGAAGCGTCGTCAGTTATGCAGAAGACCCCGGTGGAAACCGTGAAATCCATATTGAGCAGAATAGGAATAGAGTTTGAGGAAGGTTTACCAAAAGAGACTTATATCACTGCATGGAAAGAAGAATTTTATAATAACAGCGAGTGGATCCTGAAAATGATTCCCCGGCATTTTCTGGAATTTCTGCTGTCCGTCTGGGAAAAAAGCGAAATAGAAATTAGTCTGGAAGAGTGGGATTATCTGGAATATTTAAAAATTTTCGGGCTGGTTACATACAAAAAAGGTAATCCTATTACCGATGAGCCTAATGTTATTTATATTATTCCCGAGATGAGGGATCGGTTTTATTTTTTGCTGAAAAGCAAAAAGAGCAGGGCACTTATGGAACAATACGAAGAGTGGGAAAAGATCATCTGCGGCCTGATGTATTATTATGGAATGACGGAAGTCCCGGTTCTCCATGAATCATTCATGCGGGCGACAAAACGTATGCTCCCGTACGGGGAATTCGTAACGTTTTTAAAATGCCGCTGCCCGCTCTGGTCCTTTGGCGTGCTTCTCAGAGACGTTCAAAAAAAGAAAAATTATTATCAATGCGTCAACGTGGAAAATCCGGAAATACTGTTGATGTATATTCAGCAGCACAATGATTTATCATATAAAAATATTGAGAAAGAAGATCTGTTTTATATCAGCGAAGCAGCGGGAATAGATAACCGGTGGAGAGGCGTTTCCGAACTGGGCTCTTTCATGATAGATGAAATGCATATGAATTATTACCGGGCAACAGTAATGGTAAAAACCCTTCTTCTCATGATTCAGAACGGATGTGAATGGGGAGATTTGAAGGAAAAAATGGCGGTGCTGCATTTTGAATCGGCAGAAATAGAAGAGAAGATTCATGATATAGTAAAGACTCTATATGAATATACGCCGCTCTATGAATTAAAGGGATATTCAAGAAAAGAATATGAGAAAATGTTCCGCCAAAAACAGTTGAAAAAGAAAAGAGAAATGTTTACAATTATAAATGGAAGAAAAAGAGAATAACAGGAGGGTGTTTTCTATGGGTGACAAAAAGAATGTATATGTAATCGGACATAAAAATCCGGATACAGACAGTATCTGCGCGGCCATTTCCTATGCTTATCTGAAAAATGAGATAGCTGCCAGAGACGGTCTGGACTATTTCTATATTCCTGCCAGAAACGGTCATGTCAATGAAGAGACACAGTTTGTTTTAAAACATTTTGATGTACCGCAGCCGCTTTATCTGACAGATATCCGTCCGCAGGTACTTGACATTGAGATCAGAAAAACTGCAGGAATTTCTGCGGATTTATCGCTGAAAAAAGCATGGGATATCATGCGTACATCAAGAATAGTTTCTTTGCCGATTCTCAATAACGAGGAGCTTGCAGGAATCATTACAGTCGGTGATATTGCTTATTCAGACATGGATGTATATGACAATATGATTCTGTCAAAAGCGGGAACCAGCTATAAAAATATTGTGGAAACCATCGATGGAGAGATGGTTGTCGGTGATATGGATGGCAATTTTGATGAAGGACATGTTCTGATCGCCGCGGCTAACCCTGATATGATGGAAGACATCATTGAGCCGTATGATATGGTTATTCTGGGTAACCGCTATGAGTCACAGTTATGTGCCATTGAGATGGAAGCGCAGTGTATCATTGTCTGCATGGGCGCTCCGGTATCTAAAACAATCCGCAAGCTGGCAAAAGAACGTGGCTGCCGTATCATCGTCAGCCCGTATGACACATACATTGTGGCGAGACTTATCAACCACAGTATGCCGGTAAGGTATTTTATGACAACAGAGAATCTGACAACCTTCCGTACCGTGGACTTTGTGGACGACATTCAGGAGATCATGGCAAAGAAACGGTTCCGTGATTTCCCGATCGTGGATACACAGAATAAATATGTCGGCATGATCTCCCGCCGGAACCTGCTGGATCTGGACAGAAAGAGAATCATCCTTGTGGACCACAATGAGAAGACACAGGCAGTGGATGGTTTTGAAGAGGCAGATATTCTGGAGATCATCGATCACCATAGACTGGGCAATTTGGAGACCAATGCGCCTTTGTTTTTCCGTAATCAGCCGGTGGGATGTACTTCCACTATCGTGACGCAGATGTACATGGAAAATGACATCAGCATTCCGCCATATATCGCCGGTCTCATGTGCTCCGCTATTATTTCGGATACGTTAATGTTCCGGTCTCCGACCTGTACGGCCATTGACCGTCTCATTGCAGAGAAGCTTGCAGGTATTGCGGAGATAGATATCGAAGATTATGCGAAGAATATGTTTGATGCCGGCAGCAATCTGACAGCGAAATCTGCAAAAGAAATTTTCTATCAGGATTTCAAGAAATTCAATGATAATAAGATTAATTTTGGCGTAGGTCAGATCAGCGCCATGAATAAAGAACAGCTTTCCGCCTGCAAAGAAAAGCTTCTTACCTATATGGCGGAAGTAAAAGACAGCTATAAGCTGGATATGCTGTTCTTCATGCTGACAGATATTCTCACAGAGTCAACCGAGCTTCTGCTCCTTGGCGATATGTGTAAGGAAGTTTTGGAGGGAGCTTTCCCGGTAAAGGTTGAGGGAACGTCCGTGGAGCTGCCAGGAGTTGTATCAAGGAAGAAACAGTTAATACCGGCGATTTTGGGACAGCTTCCGAAATAGAGAATAGTTTTGCTTTCAAATGAAAGAATATTGCTGTTTTCAAAAATAATACACAATGTTACTGGGAATTGAACAATTTTTTCCTCTAGTTTAACATGAAATTTTAACGGAAGTAGTGTATTATAATAAAAGTAATCCCCTAAGTTAAAGGTTAGTATTATATGGAAGATGTCCACAGTGAGTTTTGCCCCTCATTGTGGACATTTTTCATTTATAGAAAAAAATTTTTCGTTTGAAATATTTTTCATTAAGATATGAAGAAAAAATGAAATAAAAGCACAGGGAGAAAAGGAAATTAGAAATGTTGTCTTATCAGAATAACATGGTAAAAACCTCCGTGCGGAAACTGGTGGAATTTTTTCTGCGCAGCGGCGATATTGAGACGGGGAGCAGTCTGGTCTCCGATCCGGAAGCGATGCAGGAGGGAAGTCGTCTGCACCGGAAAATTCAGCGTTCCAAAAAAGCAGGGTACCGCAGCGAGGTGCCCCTGAAAATGAGCTGGCGCCGGGACGGTTACGAGCTGGTGCTGGAAGGCCGGGCGGACGGCATCGATTCGGCGGAGTACGAGGACGTCGACGCACGGGATGAGAACGAAAGCGCTGTCAGGCGCGTCCCCCTCATCGATGAAATAAAATGTGTGTATAAGGACGTCCGGCAGATCGAGGAGGCGGAGCCCCTCCATCTTGCCCAGGCCAAGTGCTACGCCTATATGCACGCCGGCCCTGCGGGACATAAGGATGTGCTTGTACAGATCACTTACTGTAACATGGAGACAGAGGAAATCAAATATATCACGCAGCATTACGATATGGAGGAGTTGGCGCAGTGGTTTGACGATCTGATGGATCAATATAAACTGTGGGCCGATATGTATGTGGAAGCGAGACGGCGGCGGGATGACAGTATCAAAGCAATGGTTTTTCCGTTTTCCTACCGGCCCGGGCAGAAAAAGCTGGCTGCCATGGTTTATCGTTCCATCAATGATGGGAGAAATATTTTTCTGCAGGCACCCACAGGAGTGGGAAAGACCATCTCTACCCTGTATCCTGCCCTGAAAGGCCTGGGGGAGGGAAAGGCGGAGCGGGTTTTTTACCTGACGGCCAAGACCATCACCCGGACGGTGGCGGAGCAGACCCTTCTGCTGCTGCAAAAACAGGGGCTTTCCATGAAAGCGGTGACCATCACCGCCAAGGAGCGCATTTGTGATAATGAAGTGATGGAATGTAACCCGGCGGCATGTGCGAAAGCCCGCGGACATTTCGACCGGATTAACGGGGCGCTTTATGCGCTGCTGACAGAGAGGGAGATTATACGCCGGGAGGATATTCTGGAATACAGTGAAAAATATCAGGTATGCCCCTATGAACTTTCCTTCGAGGCGGCCGGGTGGGCGGACTGCATCACCTGCGATTATAATTATGTGTTTGATCCTCATGTTAACCGTAAAAGCCTGTTTGGAGAAAAAAGCGGCAGTGTGCTTCTCATTGACGAGGCCCATAATCTTCTTGACAGAGCACGGGAAATGTATAGTGCTGTTCTTAAGAAAGAAGACTTTGTGAGAATGAAAAAGTTGTTCCGCGATAAAAATAAAAGTATCGTCAGAAAGCTGCAGAACTGCAACCGTGAGCTTCTGCGCATGAGTAAAAATGTGGAGGAGATTGCAGAGAACATTGACAGTCTCTATTATCCGCTGTTCTGGCTGCTGGGTACCATGGAAGATTATCTGAAGGATCATCCGGAGATGGAAAACCGGGAGGAAGCGGTGGAGTTTTATTTTCAGGCAAGACATTTCTTTATGATCCTGGATACCATGGAAGACGGATATGAGATATACGGTGAAGGCGGGGGAACTCATCTGAAAGTGCACCTGTTCTGCGTGGACCCCTCCTCCCGGCTGGCGGAATATCTGGAAAAATGCCGGGCAGGCATCTTTTTTTCTGCCACCCTTCTGCCCATCCGGTACTACCGGCAGCTTCTGGGCGGCAGCGGTTCCATGGACGCATTCAGCGTGTCATCGCCATTTGAGAAGGAACGGAGACTGCTCGCTGTCGCGTCGGATGTGACCAGCCGCTACAGCCGGAGGGGAACGGAACAATATCAGAAGATGGTGCGGTATCTGGAGGAGACAATCTCTGTGAAACCGGGAAATTATATGATTTTCTTCCCGTCCTATGAGATGCTGTCGCAGGTTCTTGCGCTGGCGGAGGAGAGCACCCTGTCTCTGGCCGCCGATTTTCTCGTGCAGAGTACGTCGATGAGCGAGACGGAGCGGGAGGAGTTTCTTGACGCTTTTCGGGAAGAGAACAGCAAGTCTCTCATAGGATTCTGTGTGTTGGGAAGCATTTTCTCCGAAGGCATCGACCTGACAGGCCGCCGTCTCATCGGCGTGATGATCGTTGGGACCGGGATTCCGCAAATCTGTGAAGAACGGGAACGGATCCGGGTGTATTTTGACAGGAAGGGCAAAAAGGGGTATGATTATGCGTACCGGTATCCAGGCATGAATAAAGTTTTGCAGGCGGCGGGGCGCGTGATACGTACTGCCGAAGATACAGGGACTATACTTCTGATGGATGACCGTTTTTTGCTGAGGGAAAATCAAATGCTTCTGCCGGAGGAATGGGACAGCTACTATGAGGTGAATCTTTACAATTATGAAAAGGTACTGGAACAGTTCTGGGAGAAAGTGCAGGAAACGTTTATGACAGAAGAATAAAATCCGGAGATGACTTTATGCCGGGATGATTTCAGAAAATACCGGCGATAATACAGACATTTTGATAAACAGAGAAGAAAAATATAAAATAACATATCAGAGAAAGAGAAAATGAGATATAATAACTTACAGGAGGCAGTTTTCTTAAAAAGGCCCAATCGGTTCAGAGCACATATCTGCATTGGCGGCCAGGAAGAGATCTGTCATGTGAAAAACACAGGAAGACTGGGAGAGCTCCTTCTGCCGGGCGTTCCGGTTCTGGTGGAACCGGCGGCGGAGGGCAGCAGCCGCAAGACAAAGTATTCGTTAATCTGTGTGAAGAAGGATGGGCAGTGGGTCAACATTGATTCCCAGGCGCCCAACCGTCTGGCAGAAGAATGGATTGCGGAAGGCGGTCTGTTAGAGGACGTTACATTTATAAAGAGAGAGCAGAAATACGGCAGCTCCCGCTTTGACCTCTATGTGGAGGCCGCCGGAGAGAAATGGTTCATCGAAGTGAAGGGCGTGACCCTCAACGTCGGCGGAACTGCCATGTTCCCGGACGCTCCCACCGAACGGGGAAAGAAGCACGTGGAAGAGCTCATCGCCTGTCAGAAGGACGGGTACCGCGCCGGCATCCTTTTTGTGATTCAGATGAAAGGAGTCAGCCGGTTCACACCATTTGAGGAAAGACAGCCGGAGTTCGCGGAAGCGCTTCGCCTGGCACAGAAGGCGGGCGTCATGATCCGCGCGGTGGACTGCATTGTGGAGAGAGACGGCATCCGGATCGACAATGATGTCGCCGTCCGGCTGTGAAGGAGGAACTATGTTTGCATATTGGAAATTGATTACCACCCCCCTCATTGGCGCGGTGATAGGATATGCCACCAACTGGGTGGCGGTGAAGATGTTGTTTCGGCCGAGGGAGGAGATCCGCCTTTTTGGATGGCGTCTGCCCTTTACGCCGGGGGTGATTCCCAAAGGAAAGGAAAGACTTGCCCGGGCGGTCGGACGGGCAGTGGAAAAACAGCTTCTCACGGAAGAAGTATTGAAGGAAGTTCTTCTGTCAGAGGAGAAAAAAGCGGCGGTGCGGGAGGAAGTTTCTGCCTGGGTGGAGAACAGAAAGGCGTCGCAGGATACGCTGCGCGAAGCGGCGGAGAATGTATTTTCCACTGAACAGGTGGAGGATTTCATCGAGAGTGCTGAGGAAACCGTGACTGATAAAGTATTTGACAAGGTCCTGCAGATGAATGTGGGAGAAATCATTGCCGACAAAGTCATGGAAATCGCCAAAGATAAGCTGAAGGATTCCATGTTCGGAATGATGCTTGGAGGCTCCATGCTGGAGCCCATCGCCAGACAGGTGGAAGAGAAGATAAACGAGTACGTGGCAGAGTACGGAAGATCTGTGGTGGAGCAGATGGTGCTGGATGAATCGGAAACACTGCAGCAAAAGACAGTGGGAGATACATTTACACAGTTGGAGGCTTACGGCGTGGATATTCCGGAACTGGTTGTGAAACAGTACGAGTCTATGGTATCGGAGAAGCTGCCGAAGGTGCTTGATAATCTGCATCTGTCTTCTATTGTGGAAGAGCGTATCAACGCCATGAATGTGGCGGAGGTGGAAGAACTGATGCTTTCCATCATGAAAAAAGAGCTTGGTGCAGTAGTAAATCTTGGCGCGTTGATCGGACTGATCCTCGGTCTTGTCAATGCGGCGATTTTGTATATATAAGAGATCCGGACGAACCGGAGAAAGGAGAAGGGGATATGAATGATAAAGTAAAACAGTTAAAAGAGATCGTGGACAACACAGATAATCTGGTGTTTTTCGGAGGAGCGGGGGTTTCCACGGAAAGCGGGATTCCGGATTTCCGAAGCACCGACGGACTTTATAATATGAAATACAAATATCCGCCGGAGACTATCGTGAGTCATACATTTTTTGTGCGGCGGACAGAGGAATTCTATGAGTTCTACAAGGACAAGATGATGGCCCTCGACGCGAAACCGAACAAGGCCCATTATAAGCTGGCTCAGTGGGAAAAAGAGGGCAAATGCCGGGCGGTGGTGACTCAGAATATCGATGGTCTCCATCAGATGGCGGGAAGCAAGAAGGTACTGGAGCTTCATGGAAGTATTCACAGAAACTACTGCACCAAATGCGGCAAATTTTTTGACGCTGCCTACGTGAAGAACAGCGAGGGCGTGCCGCGCTGCGACGCCTGCGGCGGTTTGGTGAAACCGGACGTGGTTCTCTATGAGGAAGGTTTGGACAGCCAGACGATCTCGGACGCCGTCTATGCCATTTCCCATGCGGATGTGCTCATCATCGGCGGCACTTCGCTGGCAGTGTATCCGGCAGCGGGAATGATTGATTATTTCCGGGGAAGTCACCTGGTGCTCATCAACCGTTCCTCCACGCCGAGGGACAGTCAGGCGGATCTGGTGATTAACGACAGTATTGGAGAGGTATTTGGACAATTATGACAGAAATCTGTTTTGATGTGCTTGGCATTGCGCCCACAAAAGACGAGGCAACCATAAAAAAGGCATACCGGAAACTGCTGCATTCCGTGAATCCGGAGGATGATATGCAGGGATTTCAGAGACTGCGCACAGCCTATGAGGAGGCGTGCCGCTATGCCAGAAAAAAGGAAGACGTGCGGGAAAAGAGCGCATCAGAGCAGTTTATGGATCGCTGCAGAGAGGTCTATGCTTCTTTCTTTCGCAGAATACGCCCGGAGGAGTGGGAAGCTCTTTTTGACGATCCGGTCTGCGTGAATCTGGAGACGGAGGAAGAGGTGCGCAGGGCCTTCCTCACCTTTTTGATGGAACATTTTCATTTTCCTGCGGAAGTGTGGAAATGTATTGACAGGACGTTTGATATCAGCGGAGACCGGAGGACGCTCACCGAATGGTTCCCGGAGGATTTCGTGGATTATCTGTGCCAGGCGGTGCAGGATGAGGGGATTCTCAACTATGATCTGTTTGAAGGCAGGGAAAGCGATGATTTTGACGGCTATATCGAAGCGTATAACCGGTTCCGCCAGTTCACGGATCTGGGGATGATGGACCAGGCGAAGCAGGAGCTCGCGCACCTCAGAACATTTACGGTGTATCATCCGTATGGAGAGATCGAGGAGGCGCGGATTCTCCTTAATGAAGGAAAGAAAGACGAGGCGGGAGAGATTTTCGTCCGTCTGGGCAGAGCCTATCCTGACGAGGAGCGCATTGTCAGCTGCTACGGGCAGTTTCTTCAGATGGAGGGACGCTGGGAGGAGCTGCGGGGCATCTATGACAGGCTTCTGGAGCATTACCCGGATTCTGCCGCCGCCAGAAGTGGGAAGGCGGAGGAACTGATTCATGACGGAGCGTACCGGGAGGCCAGGGAGATCGTCCTTGATCTGCTGGAGTACAGCCCGCAGGATGAGCGGCTGATGAAAGATCTGATGGACGCCAATGTGTTCATGATCGGGGAGCTGGAACCTTTGAAGGCGGCCGGAGAGCTTGACCAGGAGGGACTGATGGACCTTGGCTGGTGCTATTATCAGAATATGAAGTTTGAGGATGCGCTGGCGGTTCTTGATTCCTTCACTCCGGATGAGGAGCATGTGCTGGATTATCATAATCTGAAAGGCCGGGTTTATCTCACCATGGATAAAAATGAGGAGGCGCTTGAGCATCTGCAGCCGTGGCTGGAGGAAATCCTCAAGCTGAAGCCGGACGGAACCAAGAAGACGCAGCGGCGCCTGGCAAGACTGGGGTATGCCTATTACACTATCGGTTCTGCGAAGGCGGCGATTTTCCTTCGCGGAGGAGAAGAAAGCGGCTTGGCGGAGGCCATGGAGTATTTTGATAAAGCCATTGCAGCAGAGACCGAGGAGAGTCAGATTGTCAGTTATTATCATACGGTGGCGGATATCTGGCGTCAGAGAAAAGAATACGGGAAGGTTGTCGACGCCTGCGACCAGATGCTCATGCGCAATCAGGGATATTATCCGGCGGTGCTTCTGAGGCAGGAAGCCTGCCTGCATCTGGGCATGTATCAGCAGGTGGCGGACGATTACCAGAGAGCGGTACATATGTATCCGTATTATGGTAGACCTTATGCGACACTGATAAAAATGTACTTTATGTTTGGAGAGTATGATAAAGTACAGGAAATATTATTTCTGACAGAAGATAACAAGATACAAAGCGATGCTCTGCAGATTCTCACTGCGAGATACCGGGCAGTGACGGCCCGGAACCGGGAGGATCTGGAGGCGGCGCTTCACATTTTAGATGTACTGAAAGAAAAAGGATGGAGCTATGCTTCCGATGTGGAACAGAATGAGTGGAGCGAGGTGGATTACCGCCGGGGGCTGATCCTTACAGACCTTTCCCGTCTGCCGGAGGCGAAGGAAGCCCTGGAAGCGTCCATGGCGGACGGCGGGGAAGATGTTTCCCGGCTGTTTGGCTACGCCGCGATTCTGATGCAGAGCGGAGAGTACGACCAGGCCATTGAGAATCTCCGGAAAGCGCTCAAGTATGTGCCGGATGATACGGGGATTCTGTACCGCATCGGCTGGTGCTATAAACTGAAAGGAGACTATAAGAAAGCGCTGCCGTTTATGAAGCAGGTGCTTTCCCTGGACCCGGAGCATTCGAGGGTCCGCCATGTGATCGTGGAGCTCTATGAGCGGCTGGCCAGAAGAGAAGAGGACAACGAGTATTATCTGCTGGCGCTTCCTTATATGGAAGAGCAGGTGGAGAAATATCCTGAAGAATATTATCTGGTGGAAATGGGACTTCTGTATCTGGATATGGATGAGTATGAAAAGGCTCTTGTCTGGTTCGAGAAGGCCAGAGAAAAAAATCCGGAGAGTGTTTTTGCCTGCAATAACGCAGGAAACTGTTATCTTTCCATGAATATGCTGGAGAAGGCGGAGCCTCTCTTTCTGGAGGCGGCGCGCCTCATGAAGAATGAAATCACTCCTCTTCCGTATAATAATCTTGCGAAATGTTATCGCATTATGGGAGAGTACGAGGCGGCGCTTCTCTGTTATAAGAAAAACATGGAGCTGTTTCCGGACAGCGCCGACATGTATCTGCTGCTGGGGGATTTTTACCGGGAAAATGAACAGTACAGCAAGGCGGTTGCCACTTACGAGGAGGGAATGAGCAAAACGGATACCCCTGCGCCGCTGGAGCTGGAGATGTTAAGAACTTACGGGATGAAAGGCGATTACGCCATGGCGTCTTCCCTCATGCAGAGGCTTCGGAGAAAATATCCAGAGGACGCCGTATTATGTCAGCTTGCCGGTGAGGTGTATCTCTTCGGTTTTGAAAAGGGAGAGGAGGCGGCGGTTTATCTGGAGACCGCGCTGCGTCTGTGTGAAAAGAACGAGAACCGGGAATGTCAGCTTGGCAGTCTTTATCTGCTGGGACGGTGCCGGCAGTTTCTCGGGGAGAGAGAGAAAGCCGCCCGATGCTTTGAACAATATCTTGAGGTTTGCCGGGGCAGGGACGGACGTTCCCGCAAATATGAGGAGTTTTTTGGAGAAAGAGGCCGCCGGAAATTCCGGATCGGCTGTGCATGGCTGTTTTTGGGTGAGGTTGCGGAGGCAGAGCGCTGTTTCCGGGAGATGCACACGGAAAAATACCGCTGTGACGGCTGTGCCAGAGCCTGCTGCTATGAGAAAATGCTTGGGGAGGCCATGATTCTTTTTGCCAGAGGAGATGTAAGCCGGGCCATTCAGAAATATAAAGAGGCGGCGGAGAAGGTTCCCGATGATATGGAACATCGATTTGAATATGAGCAGATGAAGAAATGGGAGGAATCACCATGATTATTGGAATAGATCTGGGGACAACAAATTCTCTGGCGGCGTATTACACCGAGGATGGCCCCAGAATCATACCGAACCGGCTGGGGGAACGCCTGACGCCCTCCGCCGTGAGCATAGATGAGAATGACCAGGTATATGTGGGAAAGACTGCCCTGGAACGAATGGCGGTCCACCCGGATGAGGGAGCCAGCCTTTTTAAGCGGAGTATGGGAAGCAGAAAGGAGTTCCACCTGGGTGGCAGAACATTTTCTGCGGAGGAACTGTCATCCTTTGTGCTGCGTTCCCTGAAGGAGGATGCAGAGTATTATCTGGGACAGGAGGTGACCGAGGCGGTCATCAGTGTCCCGGCGTACTTTAATGATATAAAACGGAAAGCCACCAAGCGGGCAGGGGAGCTTGCCGGCTTCAAGGTGGAACGGATCATCAGCGAGCCAACGGCCGCGGCCATTGCTTACGGCCTGTATCAGAAAAAGGACAGCACCCGTTTTCTTGTGTTTGATCTGGGCGGGGGTACCTTTGATGTATCAATCCTTGAACTGGATGACGACATCATGGAGGTTCGCGCCGTGGCCGGGGATAATTATCTGGGCGGAGAGGACTTTACCAATCTGATTCTCGATACATTTCTGGAGGAGCACCATATTGATAAAAACAGCTTATCCGAGAAGGAACGGCTTTATTTCCGTAATCAGGCGGAAAAATGTAAATGCCAGAATGGCGCCGACTCCTTCTTCCGGATGCAGGCGGTAAGGAACGGGGAACGGTTGGAATCTCTCATCACAAGACGGGATTTTGACAAGAAAGCGGCGCAGCTTTTTGACCGCATCAAGCAGCCGGTGCGGCGGAGTCTGGCCGACGCGGGCGTCCGCATCAGTGAGATCGACGAGATTGTGCTGGTGGGCGGCACCACAAAGATGCCGGCCGTACGGAAGTTCGTGGGCAAACTGTTTGGCCGTCTGCCGGATACCAGTGTGAACCCGGATGAGGCGGTGGCGCTGGGCGCCGCCATTCAGGGAGCTATGAAGGAACGGCGGGAGTCCATCCGGGAAGTGATTCTCACGGATGTCTGCCCATTTACGCTCGGCACGGAAGTGTCGATTCGCACTGAGGGCGACCGGCTGGAGAGCAATCACTTCTGTCCGATTCTGGAGCGCAATACCGTGATTCCTGCCAGCCGCACGGAGAAGTTTTATACGGTGTATGACCACCAGACCCAGGTGGATATCCACATTTTACAGGGCGAGAGCCGTTTCGCCTCCAACAACGTTTCTCTGGGCACCATCAGTCTGACCGTGCCGGACAACAAGGCGGGTGAAGAGGAAATCTCTGTTACCTATACCTATGACGTCAATGCGCTTCTTGAGGTAGAGGCAAAGATTAAATCCACCGGAGAGACTGTGACGAAGCTCATCAAAAATCAGGAGTCAGATATGACGCTGGAACAAATGCAGGCCCGGATGAAAGAACTTTCTTATCTGAAGATTCATCCGAGAGATCAGGAACCCAATAAGGTTCTGCTGCTGCGGGGAGAACGTCTCTATGAGGAGGCTACCGGAGAACTCCGGGAGCAATTGGAGGCTGTGACACGACAATTTGAATATATCCTTGATAAACAGGATCCGGACCGGATCGCCGAGGCGAGAAAAGATTATGAGGAGGCCCTGGACTGGATTGAGGAGGAACTTTGGTCCGGCCAGTAGAAATGCTGGCTGGGCCATTGTGCACTAATATGGGAAGGACAGAAGAAATGATACCGACAACATTATGTTACATAGAAAAAGATGATTGTTATCTGATGCTTCATCGGATATCAAAGAAAGTGGATATCAACAAAGACAAATGGATCGGCGTGGGAGGAAAGTTTGAGGATAAGGAAAGTCCGGAGGAATGTCTGCTCCGGGAGGTAAAGGAGGAGACGGGGCTGACTCTGACCTCTTACCGACTGCGGGGAATCGTGACTTTCGTATCAGACCGCTGGGTGACAGAGTATATGTTCCTGTATACTGCCGATGATTTTACAGGAAAGATGAGTCCCTGTGATGAGGGAACCCTCGAGTGGGTGCCAAAGAAGGAATTATCCCGGTTGAATCTTTGGGAAGGAGACAAAATATTTTTAAAGCTGCTGGCAGAAGACGCGCCGTTTTTCTCATTAAAATTATCTTATGAAGGGGATGATCTGGTCTTTGCGGCACTGGACGGAAAAGAACTGACGCGGAGATAGGTGTTTTTGAAGCGGCAAAATGATGTTTCGGAGCAGAGAAGATAAAGCATCTCTGCCCCGGAGCATATACAATGAATCAATAAGTTTATCTCAGGAAAAAACGAACCATTTTTTCATAGAGGAACCGATATGGCTGGTATCGCATTGGCAGATCCAGCCATAATTTTTTGTCAACAATACTCTTATAATGGGAGAAAGTGCGGAATCCGTCTTTCCCGTGATAAGATCCCATGCCGCTTGGACCGAAGCCTCCGAAGCCCATCTCGCTGGTGGCAAGATGAATGATGGTGTCGTTGATGCATCCTCCGCCGAAGCCGCAGCGGGTCATCACCTTTTTGGCAGCTGATTTATTTCTCGTGAAGAAATATAAGGCCAGCGGGTGTGGCAGTGCATTTACCCGGCGGATGGCCTCGTCCAGAGAGTGGAAGGTAAGAACCGGGAGAACCGGGCCAAAGATCTCCTCCTGCATAACAGCGTCCTTAAAGCTTACGTTTGTAAGAACTGTTGGTGCGATCTGCAGGGTTTTGGGATTAACATTGCCGCCGAATGCTATCTTTTTTGGATCGATTAAGCCGGTAATCCGGCGGAAATGTTTCTCGTTGATGATCTTCCCGTAATTCGGATTACGGAGAGGATCGCTGCCGAACTGCCGCTTTATTTCTTTGCAAATCTCTTCCACAAGGGCGCTTCGGACGCTGCGGTCACAATAAATGTAATCCGGCGCCACGCAGGTCTGGCCGCAGTTTAAAAACTTGCCAAAGACAATTCGTCTGGCTGCCAGACGCAGATTGGCAGATTTATCCACGATGCAGGGACTTTTGCCTCCCAGTTCCAGCGTGACAGGGGTCAGATGTTCCGCAGCATGCCGCATGACTTCTTTGCCTACCGCCTGACTGCCGGTGAAAAAGATATAATCAAAAGGCTGCTGCAGCAGACAGGTATTTTCCTCCCGTCCACCGGTGACGACAGCCACATAACTGGACGGGAAACACTCCTGTATGATTTTGCGGATGACTTCGCTGGTGTGAGGTGAATATGCGCTTGGCTTCAAAACAGCGGTGTTGCCGGCGGCAAGGGCGTCCACCAGCGGCTCAATGGTGAGCATAAAAGGGTAGTTCCACGGGCTCATGATCAGAATATTTCCGTACGGAGACGGTTTTTTGAAGCTGACTGCATGGAACTGAGCCAGCGGTGTCGGAACATGTTCATCTCTGGCAAAAGAACGGATGTGTTTCAGCATGTATGTGATCTCGCTGTAAACCATGCCGGTTTCGCACATATAACTCTCATAAGAACTCTTGCCCAGATCCTTTTGCAGCGCCCGGTGAATGGCATTCTCATTTCTTTTAATACATGCTTTCAGTCTTTGCAGCGCCCGTATCCGGAAAGATATATCCAGTGTGACGCCTTTTTCAAAAAAATCATGCTGATTGCGCAGAATGATATCAATCTGTTTTTTCTTCATTTTGTTCCTCCATTATAATTTCTTCGGATGGTACAGCCGGTTCAGGTTTGGATTTGCCGGCGGCTTTTTCAGCAGCTCTCTGCGCTTCCTTTCTGGCATAAGCCTGAAAATCCATTGCCGGTTCTGTTTCTCTCCGCTTTTTCGGCATCAGCATGTAGTAAAACTTCTCCAACTCCTGGGCGTTCATGAGAACCGGAACCGGGTAGAGCGGATTGGCTTCTTTGTCTGCATAGTGGCTGAGTCGGGGAATATCTTCCTCGCGAATCTCTTCTATTGTATTGCTGATGCCGTACCGTTTTTTCATAGCCTGAATGGCATAAATAAATATCCGTGCTCCTTTATAATGTGGAATATCTTTCTTTGCTATACCTGCGGCAATGGCCAGTTGATGCAGCTTTTTGTGGATGCATTCTCCATAGGAATCCAGCACGTAAGGAAGAAGGACTGCGTTAGCATAGCCGTGAGGCACGTTGTAAGCGCCGCCCAGAGAATGCGCTACGGCGTGAACGTAGCCAACATATGATTTAGTGAATGCGCAGCCGGCGTAATAGGAAGCCTTTAACATGTTTCTCCGGGCCTCCAGATTATTGCCGTCCTTGACAGCCGCGTCCAGATTTTTAAAAATCAGGGAGACAGCCATGAGAGCATTCTTCCTTGTGCCCGGTGTAGTGGAATTGCCGATGTAAGCTTCCACGGCATGGGTAAGCGCGTCCATGCCGGTGCAGGCAGTGATGAACGGCGGCAGACTGCATGTAACCTTAGGATCCAGCACAGCGTACTTTGGAATCAGAGGAAAATCGTTAATGGCATATTTATGTCTTGTTTCCGCGTCGGTGATGACGGCAGCTATGGTTGTCTCGCTGCCGGTGCCTGCAGTGGTAGGTACTGCAATTAACAGAGGAAGCTTTTTGTGTACTTTGAGGATGCCCTTCATTTTGGCCAGAGACTTGTTTGGGCGGGCAATTTTTACACCCACGGCTTTGGCGCAGTCAATACTGGAACCGCCGCCGAAGCCGATGATGGCGGAACAATGGCGGGATTGATAGAGCGCTGCCGCCTCATACACATTGGTGGTAGTAGGATTGGCTACAGTCTTATCATAAATAACATAGGAGATATGATTCTCCCGCAAAACCTTCTTTAGTCTCTGGATAAGCCCGAGACTGACAATGCCCTTATCAGTCACGATGAGGACGGAGCGACATTTCTTTTTCTTTAATATGTCCGGAATGCCTTTTACGCTGCCGATAATCTTCGGATTGCGGTAAGGCAGAAATGGAATGGAAAACTTGAGGACGGACTGAAATGTCCGACAATACATTTTTCTCACTGGATGCATGATGATTATTCCTTTCTCCTGTTATTCTGCGCGCAGCCACAAAAAATATATGCACTGGATGTGCAGCATTCTTACATGGATGAGCGTCTTATGGTCTGTTATGATGATACATCTTCTGAAGGGAAAAGGTCAATGCCTTCTTCGTGAGAAATCTTACACTGAGAAATCTTACAGGAGTTGATTTACCGGAATTCCGTCATGTTTTTACGGTACCAGAGAGGCAGCATGGATCTCTGGCAGCGGGGATTCTTTCTCTCATGGATGCCAATGTGAGAAAAAAATCCCTTCCATAGTCCCACAAAAGCGTCATCAGGTTCTCTGGACAGATCTTTCATTTCTTCAGGAGAAAGGGCGGTGAGATAACACGGCTGATCAGCCGGGTGAACCATGGCAAGCATCCGGCCGTCATCAATGATCATCCAGTTTTCTGAAGGAAGGCGGTCGGAAAAATAAGGGGATATCAATGTAAGAACGTTGCTCCTGGGCTCGATATGGCTGACAAGCACACGGTTTTCGTAGCTGAAAAAACGGATAAATTCCTTAAAATAATGTGCTTCATTGGAAACCTTCCGGTCAAGCTCGAAAAGACGCATCACAGCAGGATATTGCAGACAGTCAAGAACAGAAGGTCCCTGATAAAATCCCAGATTCAGAAAACGGTAAATGGCGTCCAGCTTATCTTCCTGGTCAGACATGGCGGCGCGGTAGACCATGCGGCATGCATGAGCGGAAATCTTCTGCCGGATAGTACGGACGACGCTGGCGGCTTTGTCCGGCTGGGCGTCTATGTGACGGTAGGTGCAAAACAGTTCTCTCGTTCCCAATGGTTCCGTCAGGAGCTTTACGTTTGCATGGCCAAGCCGGGAGGCCCATGCATCGTAGACGCAGGTCATCATATCGTCAAACAGGTCTTTACATGTAAAAACAGTGGTCATGGCAATCTCCTTTGCAATAAAGTTCGCAGGTGAAAATGGGCATAGGTTTCTACATAGAGTCCTCAGCGCAGAGTATCCATTCTGGCATGTCACAGTCTCTACATCTGCCCCGAAAATGTCTTGACGGAATCTTCTACGGTCACATCTCCGTCAATGTGAAAGTCATCAAAGAGGGAAAGCTGCCGGTACGTTTCCGGGTGACTGATCTCCCAGTTCTTGCCGGAGTTATCACAGGTGAGGCGGCGGGTGATAAAGTCCTCTTCAATGGGGATGCGGTGCAGCATCTTTCCGCCGCAGGTGATAAAATACTGTGCTCTTTTCAGTACGACCCGCATTTTCTTCAAATGTTCAAAAGTAAGGCTGCTGTGCCGCCTTGCCTGGACGATCCGGCGGGCGGACTTGACACCGATGCCGGGAACCCGGAGAAGCTGCGCGTAGCTTGCGTACTGAATCTCGACAGGGAACTGTTCCAGATGCCGGAGGGCCCAGTCACATTTTGGATCGATCATAATATTAAAATTAGGACGTTCTTTGCTCAGAAGCTCTCCGGAATGGAAACCGTAATATCGGAGAAGCCAGTCTGCCTGATACAGCCTGTGTTCTCGCAGAAGGGGAGGGGCGGTATGAATATCCGGCAGTGCCGCATCCTCATTGAGAGGAACATAGGCGGAGAAGAAAACCCTCTTCAGATCGTACTGCTGATAGAGCCGCTGGGTGACAGACAAAAGTTCCAGATCAGTCTCACCGGACGCGCCGATGATCATCTGAGTGCTCTGACCGGCAGGGACGAAAGAAGAGGAGCTGTCCGTGGCTGCGAATAGTCCGGGCAGCTGTTTTCCTGAGCCAAGCTTCTTATAAGGATTATCCTTAAATATGGTGTGAGGGAGATATTGAATCCCGGAAGCCCGCTCCATCTGCGGATCTTTGCCGATGGCAAGGCGGTGTCCGGTAATTCCCTGTTGAATCTGGCGCATGGGGCGGATCAGATTCTCAGGACTCTTGTGCGGTGCCAGCAATTTAAGACTGTCTCTGGAAGGAAGCTCTATGTTGACGCTCATCCTGTCCACCAGAAAGCCTGTCTTCATGATGAGGTCTTCAGGAGCTCCGGGAATGGCCTTGGCGTGGATGTAGCCGTTAAACCTGTATCTGGTCCTGAGAAGATAGATGGTCTGATACATAAGTTCCATGGTATAGGAAGGGCTCTTTACCACGCCGGAGCTTAAAAACAGACCTTCGATGTAGTTACGACGGTAAAATTCCACAACCAGAGTACAGATCTCCTCCGGCGTAAACGTAGCCCGGGGACGGTCATTATCGGAGCGGTTCAGGCAGTAACGGCAGTTGAAAATACACTCATTGCTCAGAAGAATCTTCAGCAGAGAAATACAGCGGCCGTCAGAGGCGAAACTGTGACAGATACCGGCGGCGGACGCATTGCCCAGGAAGCCCTTCTTACCACGGCGGTCCGAGCCGCTTGACGTACACGCCACGTCGTACTTGGCGGCGTCGGCCAGAATATTTAGTTTATCCTGCAAAGAAAGAGTTCCTGCTGTAGTGTTCATACTGTGTACCTCCCTGCTGTCGGTCGGCCGTCATCCGGGACGGCGTTCCCTGGATCACGATGGCCTGATCAACAAATAAAATCGAATGTATGTTTGCTTTCTATGCTATCATATATTATCCGAGAAAGCAAGAAAAATACGAACAAAAGTTCGAAATGATAAAAAGGTAATTTTTTGCAAATATCAAATAGAAATATATGTAAAAAATGATGAGAGATTCGGTGTTCTTTTATAAAAGAATTAAAAATATTAAGCAAAAAGCCGATTTTTATCTGTTAAAAATTATAACTATCTGTTATAATAGATAAAAATGAGCGGAGATGATATTTTTTTTAATGGAAATATTACGAACGGACACGAAAAACCATGAGGAGGGTGTTTTTTTGTCCGTCACGCTTGTTTATACTAATTTTTAAGGAGGATTAAGTGAAATGGGCAAAGAAATGATTGCAATGCTTCTTGCCGGAGGACAGGGTTCCCGCCTTTACGCTCTGACGCAGAAGCTGGCAAAACCAGCAGTTCCATTTGGAGGAAAGTATCGTATCATTGACTTTCCGCTGTCGAACTGCGTAAATTCAGGAATTGATACAGTGGGTGTCCTGACACAGTATCAGCCGCTGGTACTGAATGAGTACATTGGCAACGGACAGCCATGGGATCTGGACAGACTGTACGGTGGTGTGCATGTATTATCACCATATCAGCAGGTATCCGGTTCTGACTGGTATAAAGGTACGGCCAATGCCATTTATCAGAACATTAACTTTATTGAAAGATATGATCCGGAATATGTCATCATCCTTTCCGGTGACCAGATCTGTAAGCAGGATTACAATGATTTCCTCCAGTTCCATAAAGAAAAGGGAGCGGAATTCAGCGTAGCCGTTATGGAAGTTCCATGGGATGAAGCTTCCCGTTTCGGTCTCATGGTAACCGATGAGAACGACAAGATTACAGAGTTCCAGGAGAAGCCGAAGAATCCGAAGTCCAATCTGGCTTCCATGGGTATTTACATATTTAACTGGGATATTCTCAAAAAATATCTTATTGAAGATGAGGAAGATCCGGAGTCTGAAAATGACTTTGGTAATAACATTATCCCGAATCTTTTAAGAGACGGCAGAGAAATGTATGCTTACCGTTTCAACGGCTACTGGAAAGACGTTGGAACCATTTCCTCTCTCTGGGAAGCGAACATGGAGATTCTCGATCCGGAGCACAGCGGTATCAATCTGTTTGATGACGACTGGAAGATTTACAGCCGGAACAGCGGTATGCCGGGTCACAGAATCAAAGAAGGCGCGGTCATTGAGAATTCTATGATCACAGATGGATGCCGGATTTCCGGTGAAGTAAAACATTCCATCCTTTTTGCAGGCGTAAAAGTAGAAGAGGGCGCAGTAGTGGAAGACGCTGTTGTCATGGGCGGAACCATCATCAAGTCCGGTGCGGTAGTAAAACATTGTATTATCGCGGAAAATGTTGTGATTGGTGAGAATGCGCAGGTTGGCGCGATGCCTACGGAAGAAGAATCCGGCGTGGCGACTATCGGAGCCGGCATTTATATCGGCGACAACGCAAAGATTGGCCCGAATGCTATGATTGATGAAAATGTAAAGGATGGTGAAGAACAGTGGTAAGATCCAATACAAATGCATTGGGAATTATTTTCCCGAACATTTATGACAAGCTTGTATCCGAGTTGACCAATGAGCGTTTGATGGCTTCCATTCCGTTCGGAAGCCGTTACCGTATGATTGACTTTCTTTTATCCAGTATGGTGAACTGCGGTATTGATAATATTTCTATTTTGGTTCGTGAGAATTATTTCTCCCTGACCGACCATTTAGGTTCCGGCCGTGAATGGGATCTGGCGCGTAAAAACGGTGGTCTGAACATTTTCCCTCCGTTCGCACAGAAGTCCATGAGCGTCTACGGCGGTCGTATCGAAGCTATGGCAGGTATCCTCGGATTCCTTCGTGCTCAGAAAGAGAAATACGTGGTTATGTCCGATACCAATATCGCCATGAACTTTGATTTCAATGCGATGATCAACGCCCATGTCGCTTCCGGCGCGGACATCACCGTAGCATATAAGAAAGAAGAGATTCCGGCAGATACCGCTGCCATGAGAGAAGATTCCAGCAAAGGAACCTACTATACTTATGATATAGATGAAGAAGGAAGAATCAACGGTCTTCATATTAATTCCAACAAATCCGGCGTACAGAACTACGGTATGAATGTTTATGTGATGGAAAGAGAACTTCTTATTGATACCATCAACACCGCATTTATCAGCGGCGGCATTTATTTTGAGAGAGATATTCTTCTTCCTCATCTTGAAGATATGAAGATCTGCGGCTATGAGTACACCGGTTATACCGCACGTATTTTAAGCCTGAAAGGATACTTCGATGAGAACATGAAGCTCCTTGACGACGACAATCTGGACGCACTGTTCTCAGGACATTCCATCTATACAAAGATTCGTGACGATAACCCGACCCGCTACATCGGCGACGCCAAAGCATCCAACGTAATGATCGCCGACGGCTGCGTCATCGAAGGCGAAGTGGAGAACAGTATCTTATTCCGTGGCGTCAAAGTTGGAAAAGGCGCTAAAGTGAAGAACTGTATCCTGATGCAGGATACCATTGTGGAAGACGGTGCAGATATCGAATATGTGATCACCGATAAGAAGGTTCACATTACCGAGGATAAACACCTCAACGGAACAGATTCCTTCCCGGTATTCGTTGCAAAGAGACAGACCGTATAAAACAGCATAAAGCAATACATTTGCTGATAAAGAGGAGCTGCTGCTCCGGACAGAAATCACAGATTTCCGCCGGGGCGGCGGCTTTTTTGTGGTGCATAAAATGGCATGTGTGAATAATATGATCTTCTGCGCGATAAAAAGCTAATCTATGACTTTACGAAAGGGAGGGGGCAGTTTATAATAAAAAAAGGGAACCGGTGTTCTGAAAAATGAAAGGAAATGTAAATGGAAGCAAGAGAAGTATTAAATCGTGTGAAAAACGGAGAAATCTCCGTGGAAGAAGCTGAAAAATATTTTAAGAGAGAGCCCTATGAGGAACTGGGCTACGCAAAACTGGACCTTCACCGGGAAGTCCGCTCCGGGTTTCCGGAAGTGATTTACTGCAGCGGAAAGCCGGACGACTACCTGGTATCCATATATAAGAAAATGTACGAATACAACGGAGAAGTATTCGGCACCCGCGCCAGCCGGCATCAGTACGAGCTGGTAAAAGAGGTCATCCCGGACATCATCTACGATGATATTTCGCACATTTTAAAGGCTGAAAAGCCGGATAAGAAGCACATCGGCTGTGTGGCCGTCTGCACGGCGGGAACCGCCGACATCCCGGTGGCCGAGGAAGCCGCCCAGACCGCAGAATATTTTGGCACCCACGTGGAGCGTATCTTTGATGTGGGCGTCAGCGGCATCCACCGGCTGCTGTCCCGGGTGGACACCATCCAGAGCGCCAACTGCGTGGTGGCAGTGGCAGGCATGGAGGGCGCGCTTGCCAGCGTCCTTGGCGGCCTCGTATCCAATCCGGTCATCGCCGTGCCGACCTCCGTAGGTTACGGCGCCAGCATGAACGGCCTCTCGGCTCTTCTCACCATGATCAACTCCTGCGCCAACGGTATCGCCGTGGTGAACATCGACAACGGATACGGCGCCGGCTACATGGCGACACAGATTAACAGGCTGGCGGAGCGGGCGCCGAAAGAAAATAAATAATCTAACGGAAAGGAAATACTATGCCAAAGATTGACGAGAAAATAAATAGACAACAAGATATGGCGCAGGAAGCCTTTGAGAAACTGGAACGACTGAAAGCGTGGATCAGAGAGAAAGGCAAAATTGCCATCGCCTTCTCTGGCGGCGTGGATTCCGCCCTTCTCCTGAAAGCCGCCTGCGACGCGCTGCAGGGAGAGGAAAGCAACGGAGGCACAGATAACGCTGATGCGGCAGAAAATAAGGTTCTCGCCATTACCGCGGACTCCCGGGTATTCCCGGGCAGAGAACGATCAGAATCTATCGAATTCTGCCAAAGTCTCGGCTGTCGGCAGATTCTTTTCCGATTTGACGAGATGGCAGTACCGTGCTTTGCCGACAATCCACCGGATCGCTGCTACATTTGCAAGACAGCGCTCTTTACCCGTATGAAGGCAATCGCAGCAGAAAACGGCATGGATGTTCTGGCAGAAGGCTCCAACATGGACGACCTGGGCGACTACCGTCCGGGCTTGCGCGCCATCGAGGAACTGCACATCGCAAGCCCCTTGCGGGAAGCAGGACTTATCAAGGCTGAGATCCGCTTCCTCTCCAGAGAACTGGGACTTCCAACCTGGCAGAAACCGTCCTTTGCCTGTCTCGCCTCCCGGTTCGTCTACGGCGAGACTATCACCGAGGACAAACTCGCCATGGTGGAACAGGGCGAGCAGCTCCTCTTCTCACTGGGCTTCCATCAGTTCCGGGTGCGCATCCACGGAACCCTCGCCCGCATTGAGCTGCTGCCGGAAGAGCTGGACCGGCTTTTGACGCCGGAACTGCGGGCAGAGATTGCGGAGAAATTCCGTAGTTTTGGATTCTCTTACGTGACCCTCGACCTGCAGGGGTATCGGACGGGGAGTATGAATGAGGAACTGCAAGTGTGAAGAAAACAAAGATACATAAATATCAGAAAATTTGTGCGACATATTATTAGCAGGTAAGAAAACATATAATAGAACAGATACAACAAAAAGTAGATATATAGTAAATAAAAAGGCAATCCGGGCAGAGAGTATGAGACTAACTCATTTCTACCTGATGGATTGTCTTTTTTTGTTTTCAAGAAATGATTGGTTATTTATTACAAAAAAAGTGCATTTCTTGCACGGAAGATTGACGAAGATGTGAAGGAAATGTATTATGAAAATGTGGCAAGAATTTAATAGAAATGCAACAAAAACAAAGTGAGGAGGAGGGAGTTTATGAGGAAACTCAAATTATCAGGTGTAATATGGATATTTGCTTTTGTATTTATATTAGCAGGAGCATTCTTTGCGGTTCCGGAGACGGTGGAAGCTGCGGAGGGAGTAGCGATTGATGCAACGAATTTTCCGGATGAGGTGTTCCGGGGGTATATCAAAGAAAAGTTTGATAAGAATGGAGATGATGTGTTATCGGAAGAAGAAATTACAACAGTAACAGAGATTGATGTTACTAGTGCAATAACTTTTATGCCTGAAGAAAATGATATTAGAACTTTATCCGGAATAGAAGTATTCAAAAAATTGGAAAGATTGAGTTGTTCAGGTAATTGGATAGATTCTTTAGACTTAAAGGATAATAGTGAATTAATTTTTTTGGATTGTTCCTCTAATCAATTAGAATCTTTAGATGTAACTGATAATAAAAAATTAACATTAATATCTTGTTCTTTAAATCATTTAGAGTCATTAAATGTAACAAATAATACCAATTTAGAAATTTTACTCTGTACAGGAAATTTGTTAAATACTTTAGATATATCAAAGAATCCAAAATTAACACTTTTGAATTGTGGGGGTAATCAATTATCAACACTAGATGTTAGAAAAAATGTTGAATTAGAAGAATTAGAGTGTTTTGGTAATAAGTTAAAAGGTATAAATTTGGAAAATAACATTGCACTGAAAAAGTTAGGATGTGGAGATAATTTATTAGATTTTTTGGATATAAGAAATAATATAAAATTAGAAACATTACTTTGTTATGGAAATAATCTAACAATTATAGATGTTTCAAAAAATGTGGCATTAAAAAAAATAGATTGTAGAAATAACAAAATCACATCATTAAATTTATATAATAATGAAAATATAGAAGAAATAGATTGTTACGGATGTAAATGTGAAGTAAAAGTATCATCATCAAATAAGGTTGATTTATCAACTTTACCAGCAAATTTTGACGTAAATAAAACCAGTAATTGGACAGGAGGAACTATAAAAGGTAATATTTTAACGTTTGATGATAATGAAGTGACATACACATATGATTTTGGACGAGGATTTAATGGAGTCTTTACTTTAGTAGCAATAGAAGGAGGCCCGGAAATAGAAGAACCGAAGCCAGATAATCCATCACCATCCAACCCTCAACCGTCTACCCAGACCCCGGCTCAGCAGAATCCATCTATCCCGACAACAACGGAGAAAGTATCTGCCGGTGCTACAGTGACAGATGTCAAATCCAAATCTGTTTACAAAGTGGCTGGCAACGCGACTTCCGGTTATATAGTGACTTATGTGCGTCCGACTTCCAAAAAGGCCAAATCAGTAACGATTCCGGCAACGGTGACAGTGAACGGAGTGTCCTGCAAGGTTACATCCATTGCCAACAATGCATTTAAGGGACAGAAGAAGCTTAAAAAAGTAACAATCGGAGCAAATGTAACGACCATTGGAAAGAAAGCGTTCAGCGGCTGCAAGAATTTGACTAAGATCGTTGTCAAGTCCAAGAAGCTTAAAAAAGTCGGTGCTAAAGCATTTGCGAATATTAATCCGAAGGCGAAGATTAAGGTTCCGAAAAATAAAAAGAAGGCTTATAAAAAATTGTTTAAGAAAAATACAGGTGTGAAAAGCTCCATGTTATAAGAATTTATTCGAGCAGAATAAAATATCTGTAAAATAGAGGGCACAGGAAAGGACAATTTTCTGTGCCCTTTCCATCGTATAAAACACATCGGAAAGAAGTTATCCTAATACATTGAAAAAAAATAAAAAAAATGATAAATTATTTTAAGAGAACAGTACCAACTATTTTTTACAAAATCAGGACAACATCAATGAAAAAGATTTATGATTATTATAAACAATTTTCAAAAGAATTAGAAGAAATAGATGAACGTCTTGCACGCATAGATAAACGTCTGCAAGAACTTCCCACAGAGACAATTCTTATCAAAAAGGTGAAGGGAAAACCGTATTATTATCGGCAGTTTCGTGAGGAAGGGAGGACGAAGAGTAAGTCGCTGGGGGCTGTGAAGCCAGGAAGTGCTGCGGTGGAGGAACATCAGATCATGGAACGCAGGCAGCTTCTGGATGAAAAGAAAGAACTGCTGGCTTTGTGTGATGCCTTCCGGAAAGCAGAGAGGGGATTAAAAAAAGAGATAGATAAAAAGCCGATGCTGGAAGATTATTCCTTTGAGGTATATTGGAAAGATGAACTGACTGCGAAGGTGAGGGTCAAGGGAAAAGATGTTTACGTTTCCAGTTACTCGGACCAGCCTGGCAAGAGGTTGTTTCCGGCCGGAAAAATCAGCCGGTTCCAGTTAAATGAAATACTGAAAACGAGATGCTGGGATGAGGGCAGGCCGGATATTAACGAATTGCTTCGTGTCCGGGGCATAAAGGAATATAATCCGCTGGAGATTGTCAGGAAAACCCACGGCGTCAGCTGGAATGACTTTATCTGGCTGCGGTTTCCGGGAGAGCAGATTACGGCGAAAGATGTGCTGGTGAGGTGAGAGATGTTTCGGGAATATTTGAGTGAAGATAATATTGTGCTGATTGACGGCACCAGCGAGGGAACGCAGGTTAAATACAGGAAAGGTGATTACTGGTATAAAGAAGATAACCGGGGCAGAGAAGGACTGGCGGAATATCTGGTGTCACATTTTCTGACATTTACTGATTTGCGGCCGGAGGAGTACATTTTATATGAACAGGGCTATATTAATGAGAAAAGAGGCTGCCGAAGTAAAAATTTTCTGGAAGAAAATGAATCTCTCGTTACATTTTATCGCCTGTACTATTCAGAATTTGGAGGCAATCTGGCAGAACGACTGGCTAAGATATCGACTATGGAAGAACGGATTGCTTTTGCGCTCAAAATGATTCGCAGTCTGACAGGACTGGATGTAACGGATTATCTCAAAAAAATATTTATGCTAGATATGATTGTTTTGAATGAGGATCGCCATGTGAATAACCTGGCTGTTATTTTTGATGGGACAGAGTTCAGGCCAGCGCCGATTTTTGATAACGGAGTTTCTCTCTTGACAGCTAATCTTAGTGTGAATTGGCATTTTTCCATGGAAGAAAATGTAAAGCGAGTGATAGCCAGACCATTTTCCGGTTCCCATGAAAAAATGTATGAATATTTTGGAAAGGGATTTTCGGTGGATTGGAACGAATTTCTGCGTTGGCTTGATGAACAGGAAGATACGAAAGAAAAAGAAGTATTTCGTTATCAGGCAGAGCGCTATGCGAAAATATGATTTTAAAACGGAACTGCCAGTTAAATATAGCACCAAATAAATTTTTGCAAAAAATGTAATGGAGATAAGCATGAACGAAAAAGAACGCATGTTATCCGGCCGTCTCTATCATTCTCTGAAGATGAATGACGGGCAATGGGAGCGGAGCCGGGGAGTGTTAAAAAAGTTTAATGACATGCCTTTTGAGCAGGCGAAGGAGCGGATGGGGCTGCTGCGGGGAATCTTCGGGCATATGGGAGAGGACGTTTATATTGAGCCGCCCTTTTATTGTGATAAGGGCGGGCAGATTTATATCGGCGATCATTTTTATGCCAACACCGGTTTCCTTGCGTTGGATGAGGCAAAAGTGACCATCGGGAATCACGTTATGCTGGGACCAAGAGTGTGTATTTATACGGCCTGTCATCCGGTGGACGCGCAGATTCGCAACATGCATCTGGAATTTTCCAAACCGGTGACCATTGGAGACGATGTCTGGGTTGGCGGAAATGTGGTGATTAATCCCGGAGTGACTATTGGAAATAACGTGGTCATCGGCTCCGGCTCGGTGGTCACAAAAGATATCCCTGACGGAGTCATTGCGGCGGGCAATCCCTGCCGGGTGATCCGGGAGATTACTGATGAGGACCGGCGGTACTGGCAGGAGCAGGCGGATGAATATTTTGCTGATGAAGATGTCAGGGAATAAAAATAGGCAGAGAATTACTTTGCCGATGAAGATGTCAGGATTTAAAAATATAGGAGGGAAAATGTTATGGGAAGATTAAAAAAGTCTGTGGCTGGAGCAACATTGTGTGCCGGCGTAGTTTGCGGATGTATGGCTATGGCATTTCCGACTTATGCGGCAGATGCAGCGAGTACATCGCTTCATGATATTGGGACACAGAAAGTATCTGTTCAGGCAAAGAAAATGAACAAAAAGAACTGGTACAAAAAGGTGCTGAAGCGGCAGAAGGGCAGCTATAAAGTGCGCTGCTGGAATTATCAGTATAGTTATGCGTACAAAACAATTCGAACAAATGTATCGTCGTACTCTTATTACAAAGCAGCGGATATCAATAAGGATGGCACCAAGGAACTTTTGCTGTCCACCAATTCTACGGGAAGAGGGTTTGAGTCCCGGGTGCTCGTTCTTACATTTCGCAAGGGAAAGGTGAAGCCGCTGATTGCTTTTGAGGAACTGAGGAACGGCCTTTTCCTGCGGGGAAAGAAAATGTACGCGCAGGTGGGCGGAAGTACCGAGAGTATCATCACCGGATATAAGGTCAATAAAGGAAAAGCCAAACAGTTTGTGAAGCTGGAGCGGCTCAGAAGATGGCCGAATGGAAGTTCGGATGCGGTTACAACTTACTGGAAGAACGGCACGCAGATTACGGAGACGCAGTATAATGCAGAGTGTATGAAAAGTGTGGCTTACAGAACGCCGCTTAGTTTCAACAGATTTAATTAATTGTGTGTGAAACAGTAAAACAATTAAGGTGGGTTATACTGCTAAAGTAAAGAGTTTCAGGTGATGATGTTATGCTAACGTCTAAATAAATAAAGAAAAAATGAAATGCAGCCCGGACAGAAAAATTTGTCTTTGGGCTGCATTTCTATTATTGTTCTCTCTTGCTCTCGTAATCCTTCAACGCTGCCAGTGCCTTCTTTGATAACGGATAGAGCATAAAAATATTAAAAACCGTCATAAGTCCGACGCCCACGTCACCCAGATCCCAGACAACGGAATAAGCGGCTAGACCGCCGATAAACAGCATCACCAGTGCCAGAATCTTGTAAATGGTCTGTGATGTCCAGTTGTCTCCGAATAGGTACGCCACGTTGGAACGGGCGTAGAACAGCACGCCGATAAACGTGGAGAAGCTGAACAGGAAGATGATAAGGGCGATGAATATAACGCCGAACTCTCCCAGATGGTACTGCATGGAAGTCTGCAGCAGATCCATACCCTGAAGGCCGTTTGTGATGCTTTCCGGGGTGAGAAGCATGATCATGGCGGTACAGCTGCAGATCAGGATGGTGTCGATGAAGACGCCCAATGCCTGAGACAGACCAACTTTGGCCGGGTGGTCTGTCTCCGCAGTGGCAGCGGCACACGGAGCGGAGCCGGAGCCTGCCTCATTGGAGAAAAGACCTCGCTTAACGCCGTTCATCACCACTGCGCCGAAGCCGCCGGCGGCAACCTGACGCAGACCAAAGGCTTCAGAAAAAATTCTTCCGAATACCGATGGGAGAAGCTGTATATTTACGATTATCAAAATGATCGTCATCAGCAGATAGATGCCGGCCATGATCGGAACCATAATATCCAGCACCCGAACGGTAGCATTTTTGCGAAGAACGATAACCGCACCCAGGATTACAAGGACGATAGTGGTATACAGCGGCGGAATATGGAACGCATTCTCAAAGGCGGAGGTCACAGAGTTGCTGACCACCTGGCTGATGCCGAACCAGCAGATGAGACCGGACAGGGCGAACAATATGGACAACGGTACATAGCGCCTTTTTTTGCCGCTCCTCTCTTCAAAATATTTATGAATATAGTAAGCAGGACCGCCGCGCCAGCCGCCGTAGAGCGGATCTTTTTCTTTGTAAAGCTGGGCGAGAGTGGCCTCGATGAAAGCGGTGGATGAGCCGATGATGGCCGTGACCCACATCCAGAATACCGCGCCGGCGCCGCCGGCAGAGATGGCCGCTACCACTCCGACCAGATTGCCCATGCCGACACGGGTCGCCGTGGACACAATCAATGTCTGCAAAACAGACAGAGCGCTGTTTTTTTCATTTTTTTTGCCAAGGACGGCCCCGACCATATCCTTAAACAGGCGTACCGGAAGCACCCGCGTCCGGATGGTAAAATAAATGCCGGTGGGAATCAGCAGTATCACCAGGATAGAAAGAGGGAGTGATCCGCCTCCGGGAAGAGGGAGAACAAACAGGTCTCCCCATAAAAAATTGTAAACTGTTTCGATTAATGTAACCATAATTTCCTCCATAATAAAGAGCCGTGGGAACAAAAACACCCGGGCGGCTCCGTGTTGAAAATTCATTTCTTTGCAGCTACGATTCTTTAAATGTAAAAAGCGTATAATATGAAGTATATAATTTCTGTCGCTATTTGTAAAGAAAATAGTGAAAAGGAAAGAAATTTTCCCAATGACTGCTTGCGTTCCGGAAAAATAAGAAATATAATAAAAAAAGAATGCGTTCCATTTTTTCTGAAAATGCATCAAAATGAGACTGTATATGCAGTCATCTTGTCGATCAATTCTTAAATGTCAATTTTGATTTACGGAAAGGAAATATACATAATGGCAAATACACTTTATCTGGAATGTAATTCCGGCATCAGCGGGGATATGACGGTTGCCGCCCTTCTCGATCTGGGCGCCAGTGAGGAAATTCTCATGAAAGCGCTGGACAGTATACCGGCGGACGGATTCTCTGTGGAAGTGACCCGGGTAAAAAAAGCCGGCATCGACTGCTGCGATTTTGCGGTGCTGCTGGACGCTGAACATGAAAACCACGACCATGATATGGAATACCTTCATGGGCGTCCGCATGAGGACGGCCATGAGCACACACATGCCCATCACCATGGAGGCGGCCATGAGCACACGCACGCCCATCACCATGGAGACGACCATGGGCACACACACGAACACCACCATCATCATGAGCACCGCGGCATGCCGGAGATCCGGAAGATTATCGATGCCGTGAAGATGACAGATCATGCAAAAGAAATCGCACTGCGCATTTTTAATATCATCGCGGAGGCGGAGGCGAAAGCTCACGCTGTTCCGGTGGAGCAGGTGCATTTTCATGAGGTGGGGGCCATTGACTCCATTGTGGATGTGGTGGCGGCGGCGGTCTGCCTGGATGATCTTCATATTGATGAGGTTGTGATTCCGAAGCTCTGCGAGGGAACGGGAACTGTGCGCTGCCAGCACGGCGTGCTGCCGGTACCAGTGCCGGCGGTAGCTAATATCGTGGAAAAGAGCGGTCTGAATCTGGAGATCATGGATATAAAAGGTGAGTTTGTGACGCCGACAGGAGCGGCTATTGCGGCTGCAGTGCAAACTACTGATGCGCTGCCAAAATCTTTCCGGATTATACGGACCGGAATAGGAGCGGGAAAACGTACCTACGAACGGCCGAGTATTCTGCGCGCCATGCTTATAGAACCGGCGGCGCCGAAAAATGCTGCTTTAAAGGATGTCATCTGGAAGCTTGAGACCAATATTGATGACTGCGCCGGAGAAGTACTGGGATATGTGATGGAGTTATTATTTGACGCCGGAGCGAGAGATGTGCATTATCATCCGGTCTATATGAAGAAAAACCGCCCGGCATGGCAGTTGAATGTGATCTGCGATGAGAAAGACATTTCCCGCATGGAAGAAATTATTTTCCGGGAGACGACGACCATCGGTATCCGAAGAGTGTGCATGGAGCGGACGGTTCTTGCCAGAGAGGGCCGGGAGGTCATGACCGCCAGCGGCCCGGTGCAGGTGAAGATCTGCCGTTTCGGGGCGGAGACAAAATACTATCCGGAGTTTGAGAGCGTGAAGGCGCTCAGTTTGGCTGCCGGACGCAGCTACAGGGATATTTATCAGGAAGCGGTTTCCGCGTGCAGAGAAAAAGTACAGTAGTTGACAGAGAGCTGCGCTGTCGCCGCCAACCAATACATTTACTGAGAGACAGGAGGAAATGATATGGCATATTTGGGAGAAGAAATCAAAAAACTGGGATTTGGGCTGATGCGCCTTCCGATGAAAGGCGAGGCGATCGATGTGGAACAGACCAAAGCAATGGTTGACCGGTTTATGGAAGAAGGATTTACTTATTTTGATACAGCGTGGGCTTATGCGGGAAGCGAGGACGCCATCCGTCAGGCGCTGGTGGAGCGGTATCCGAGAGAGTCTTTCCAGCTGGCTACGAAAAACGCCGCCTGGATCAACTGTAAGACGAGAGAGGAAGCCATCGCGCAGTTTGAGACTTCTTTAAAACAGACCGGCGCCGGATATTTTGACTTTTATCTGCTGCACAATCTGGGCGAACACCGGACAAAATTCTTTGATGATTTTGATATGTGGAGCTTTGTGAAGGAGAAAAAAGAAGAAGGTTTAATTAAGCATATCGGCTTTTCTTTCCATTCCACACCGGAAGAACTGGAAGAAATACTGACTGATCACCCGGAGATGGAATTTGTGCAGCTGCAGATTAATTACGGCGACTGGGAGAATCCGGCCATCCAGTCAAGAGCCTGCTATGAGGTGGCAAGGGCTCACAACAAACCGGTTATCATCATGGAGCCGGTCAAGGGCGGTATGCTTGCCAATCCGCCGGAATCCGTGCAGGAGATTTTTAAGAAAGCAGAGCCGAACGCGTCCTGCGCCTCCTGGGCCATTCGTTTTGCGGCAGATCTGGACGGCATCATCACGGTGCTTTCCGGCATGAGCAATATGGAACAGATGGAAGATAACCTTTCTTATATGAAGGATTTTACCGGATTATCCAAAGAAGAGAAGCAGACGCTCGACGAGGCAAGAGAGGCGCTCAACAGGATTCCTCTGATTCCGTGTACCACCTGCAATTACTGCGCTAAAGTCTGTCCGATGGATATCGGCATCTCCGGTTCCTTTACGGCTTTGAATTATCTGACATTATACAAGGATAAGGGCGCTGCGAAGCACCAGGAAGACTGGCTGGTGGGCGGACATGGAAGAAAACCGGCGTCCGAATGCATTAAGTGCGGCAAATGCGAAGAGGTATGTCCGCAGCATATCAGTATTCGGGACGAACTGGTACGGGTAACGGAGAGTCTGGCATAATCCGTCTGTATGGACGACTGACATCATAGAGTATGACATAAGTCCCGGCCGTGGGCCGGGACAGAGGAAAGGATGAAAAAAATGAAAAAACAATGCTGGTGTTTCCGCATTTTGTTTTACATACTATCACTGGTGATTCTTGCACTGGGGATTACACTGAACACAAAGACAGGGCTGGGGGTATCTCCGATTATTTCTGTTTCCTACAGTGTATCCCAGGTGCTTCATCTGAACTTTGGAAATGTAACGCTGATCTGGTATACTATTTTTGTGTTTATCCAGCTTATTATCCGTGGGAAAAAAAGACGCTGGTATGATCTTCTGCAGATTCCTCTCAGCATCGTCTTTACAAGATTTCTGAATCTGTTCGATGCGGCGATTCACTGGGAATCAGAATCCTTTGCCGCCAATCTGCTCTTGCTTCTGGCAGCGATCATCCTCACAGGAGCAGGTGCAGCCATGTCGGTTAATATGCGCCTTGTGCCAAATCCCGGAGATGGAATTGTGGCGGCTATCGCAGATTGTATTCACAGAGATATGGGATTTGCCAAAAATATGTTTGACCTGATGAATATTTGTATGACATTTATTATCGGAATCGTGTCAGGACATTTCCTTCTGGGTATCGGTATCGGAACAGTGTTTGCAGTCATAGGAGTAGGGCGGGCGGTCGCAGCCTTTAATTATCTTTGTAAAGAAAAGATGGATGTTCTGGCAGGAATATCTGAAGAAACAGTTTCTGAGGCAGAGGTCTGTACGGAATAATTATAGTAACACAGGAGAGAAAATATGAATGAAGAGAAAAATCCGAGGGAGCCGCAGATGGAAAATCCTCTGGGAATGGAGCCGGTCTCCAGCCTGATGGTGCGGTTCGCGGTGCCGAGTATCGTCGCTATGCTGGTCAGCGCTCTTTATAATATTGTCGATCAGCTATTTATCGGGCAGGCGGTGGGAACTCTGGGAAATGCGGCTACCAACGTGGCGTTTCCCCTGACCACTTCCTGTGTGGCGCTGTCGCTGCTGTTCGGCGTCGGCGGTGCTTCCTGCTTTAATCTGACCATGGGAAGAGGAAAGAAGGATGAGGCCGTTTATTTTGTAGGAAATGCACTGGTATGCCTGGCGGGCAGCGGGCTGATTTTGTGTGTGCTGGCACAGGTTTTCATGGTGCCGCTGCTGAAGCTGTTCGGCGCGCCGGCGGATGTGCTGCCTCTGGCGGAGACCTACGTGCGCATCACTGCCGTGGGATTTCCGTTTTTGATTCTTACGACCGGAGGCTGTCATCTGATCCGTGCCGACGGCAGTCCGCAGATGGCGATGATATGTAACCTGACAGGCGCAGTCATCAATACGATTCTCGACGCGCTTTTTGTGATGGGATTCCACTGGGGAATGGCGGGAGCGGCCATTGCCACCGTCATCGGACAGGTAGTTTCCGCCATTATCGTCATCCGTTATCTGCTGCATTTTAAGACGGTGCCCCTGCTGCCGAAGCATTTGAAGCTGCAGGCCGCCTGCGTAAAACGGACAGCGCAGATTGGGCTGGCATCTTTTTTTAATCAGATAGCAATGATGATCGTGCAGGTGGTACTGAACAATACTCTGACTTATTACGGTGCTTTGTCAGTGTATGGGGAAGCGATTCCTCTGGCATGCGCCGGAATCGTCATTAAGGTTAATCAGGTATTCTTTTCCGTGGTAATCGGATTGGCTCAGGGAAGCCAGCCGGTGGAAAGCTTTAACTACGGAGCGGAAAAATATGACCGGGTGCGGAAGGCTTATCGCCTGGCAGCCACAGCGGGTGTGATCATTTCGGTCCTGTCCTTTGCGCTGTTCCAGATTTTTCCACGGCAGGTACTCTCTCTTTTTGGCACGGGCGAGCCGGAATACTTTGAATTTGGAGTGCGGTTCTTCCGAATTTACCTGTTTTTTATCTGGCTGGACGCACTGCAGCCGATTACTTCTACATTTTTTACATCTATTGGAAAACCGGCCAAGGGTATCTTTCTGTCGCTTACCAGACAGATTATTTTCTTCGTGCCGCTTCTGCTTATACTGCCGCGGTTCTTCGGGGTGGACGGATGTATCTACACAGGGCCGATCGCGGACTTTATGGCGGCTGCGGTGACTATTATTATGGCGTTTTTTGAATTTCGGAAAATGCCGAAATATGCGGTGCAGCATGAAAATGCGGTGTAACGGCGAAACATACGGCAGCTCTTTTGATGATGATTTAATCAGCGGAAGAGCTGCTGTTTTTTTGTGCCGTCCGATATTCTTTCGGAGTGCATCCGTACCATCTCCGGAAATACCGGATGTAGGAGCTGGCGGAGGCGAAACCGGTTTCGGAAGAAATCTCCGTGACGGAAAGCTCTGTATCTTTCAGAAGAGCCTCGCTCATATGCAGCCGGTATTTTATAAGATACTGATACGGCGATTCTCCCACATATCTGTGAAAACAACGGAGACATTCTGTTTTGCTGATGTGGGCGGCAACGGCGATGGATTCTACGGAAAGATTTTCCCGGTAATGGCTGTGCAGATAAGTGAGAAGCTCCCGGATGCGAAGATGCTCTCTGGATGGCGCCGCCGCAGCCATCGGAAGCGGCGGCAGAGCGGAAATAAACGCCAGCCACAGAGAGACGAGAGACGTACTCAACAGGTATTCGTAATGTGGTTTCGTTTTCTGTGAAGAAGAAAAATAAAGGTTGTCCAGAGTTTTAAGTTCATTGAGCGCAGCGCTGTGGGAGGGCTCCGCTTTTTTTATAAGAAAATGTGTGAAGCCCGGATGATAGAGAAAAGATTTCACATCCTTTTTTTCCATGATGCTGCCGGGAAAGAATCCGAGCATCTGCTCCGGAATGATAAAGCTGTGATAGCGGCAGTCTTCCTTTTCTATGGTTTTATGGGGAACCATCCGGTTAATAAACAGACAATCGCCCGCATGAACCTCAATCTCTTCCTCATAAACCCGGGTCTGAATCACACCCTGAAGTACCCGGATAAATTGCACTTCCTCATGCCAGTGAAGTACCCGGAACCCTTCATTGGAAGGCGTGCATACCTGCCTTGCCACGTCAAGAACCAGGAGAGGAAAGGCCCCGCCTTCAAGGGGGTTATGGGAGTAAATGGGAGACCTGCCGTTCTCCGGCTGCGGATTTCCACCGGTATTTTTTAAATGGCGCTGACCGCCGGTGGTTTGTGACATAAGATTCCTCCTTTAAAATAGTTTTTGGCTCTTTTTTTCTATATTATAGGTGTAAAAACGCTATTTTACAAGATGTCAGGGAGTTATTATTATATTGCATGGAACAGTTGTTACCATTGCACCTGACTTATAATAAGCAACCACGAATCAAAGAAAAGGAGTAGAAATATGATCATCGATGGAAATGAAATCGAAAAAGCAGCCATGAAAGAGTTTCACAAAGGCAACAGGAAAGAAGGTCTTCGCATCCAGGAAGAATTTGCCTCGGCATTTCGGGAAGAATACAAAGACAAAGATCATTGCCCCTGTAAAAAAGCCTGTCGTTACCACGGCAACTGTAAAGAATGCGTGGCTATCCACCGGGCCCACCAGGAACACGTGCCAAACTGTATGCGGCCGATGCTGAATAAAAAGATCCGGATGTTGTCAGAGTTGACAGAACACACCATTGCCAATGAAATTGAGGCGCCGAAAGAGGTGACGGTGAAGTAGGGCTTGTGAATCTGCATGCATAAAGATTTACGGATAATTTCAAAACCTATAGATTCAAATCGGCAAATCCCCATTTCAGTGATAAATCTCTGTGCATTTATGGTATAATAATCCCGGTGCCTTTTCGGACGCCGCAGGCGGAGAATCCTGCTCTGCAGGATTCTTTCTTAAATAAAGTATTTCGACGGAAAACTTTGTTTTTTTCGAAAAATGCCGTGCTACTTTTAAATTTATTTGCAAGAGAGGAAAGTATTATTATGAAGAAAGAAAACTGGAAAGCACTGCTGCCTATCGGGGTATTTCTGGTGCTGTATCTGGGCCTGGGGATTTTGTTTGAGTATGTGATGAAGATACCGATGGGATTTTATAATGTTCCTATTGTGGTTTCGTTTCTGGCGGCATTGCTGGTGGCCTGTATACAGAATCCGAAGCTTAATTTTGATAAAAAGCTGGCAATTATGGCAAAGGGTGTGGGTGATAAAAATATCGTGACAATGATTCTTATTTTCCTGGCTGCCGGCGTTTTTGTGGGCGTTGTGGGAAGAAGCAGCGCGGAGAGTGTGGCCTATTGCCTTCTGTCACTGATTCCGGCGCAGTATGCGGTAGTTGTGTTGTTTGTGGTCAGTGCTTTTGTATCGCTGGCTATGGGAACCTCGGTGGGAACCATCACCCTGCTTACGCCGATTGCCGTGGCTGTATCGGAAGCGTCCGGATTCGGAGCGGCTGCCTGTGTAGGTGCTGTGGTAGGTGGAGCTATGTTCGGAGATAACCTGTCCTTCATTTCTGATACGACCATTGCGGCCTGTAACGGGCAGGGCTGTGCCATGAGAGATAAGTTCCGGGCTAACTTCAAGATTGCGCTGCCGGCAGCGCTGGCGGCCATGGTGGTGATTTTTCTTATGACTTCCGGAAATGTGCCGGAAGGGCGGATTGTACAGGATTATAATCTGATTCAAGTGATTCCTTATCTGCTTGTTCTGGTGGGAGGAATCATCGGCATCAACGTCTTTGTGGTTCTGCTCATTGGAATTGTATCGGGAGCTTTCATCATGCTGGTGACGGGCAATGTTTCCGGTGTGGATCTGCTGACCAACATGGGTTCAGGAGCGGCCGGTATGTATGAGACGATCATGGTGACTATTCTGGTGTCAGCTATCGGAGGCCTGATTGGAGAATACGGGGGATTTGATGCGCTGCTGCATTTTATAAAAAGAGTTTTCCGGAGCCGGAACGGCGGAAAGCTGGGGATCGGTCTGCTTGTGGGGGCGCTTGATATCGCAACTGCCAATAATACGGTAGCTATCGTTATGGCCAATCCCATAGCAAAGGATATGGCGGAAGATTATGGAATCAGTCCGCAGAATACGGCGTCAATTCTTGATACATTTTCCTGCATCTTTCAGGGAGTGATTCCTTACGGAGCCCAGATGCTCATCGCTCTGTCTGCATCGGCGGAGCTGGGCAGTGAATTATCGGCTTTTGATGTGATGCCTAATCTGATTTATCCATATATGCTGCTGATCAGTTCATTGATTTTTATGTTTTTAGTGCCGGATAAAAAGAGACCGGAAAAGGCTGAGAAATAAGAATTGTCTGAAAAACAGTTGCAAAACCGGTAAAAAGTAGTATAATAAAAATGTTTGTAATAATAAAAACGGGGAGCTTGCGTATCAAGCAGGCTGAGAGGAGACTGAATCGTCTCGACCCTTTACCTGATTTGGATAATGCCAACGTAGGGATATACAGGCACGAAGAATTTCGGCGGATATGTCAGTTTGGCATATCCGCCTTTTGGCGTCCCGGAGGGCAATCAGGCATATCAGAGAACAGGAGGAAATGTAATGCTTGGAAAATGTTTTGACAATGTGAGAAAGACCGTTCCGCTGGTTCACAATATTACCAATTATGTGACGGTCAATGATGTGGCGAATGTACTGCTGGCATGCGGAGGCAGCCCGATCATGTCTGATGAACCGAGGGATGTGGTGGATATCACTTCCATCTGCGGCGGTCTGAACATCAATATCGGTACCCTGAATGAAAGAAGTATTCAGGGAATGTTTGCTGCCGGAAAACGGGCCAATGCTCTTGATCATGTGGTTCTGCTGGACCCGGTGGGCGCCGGAGCCAGCGCGCTTCGTACTGATACTGCGGTGGAACTGATGAAGGAGCTGGAACTTAGCGCCATTCGGGGAAATATTTCAGAAATCAAGACGCTGGCCCATGGCAGCGGAACTACAAAAGGAGTGGACGCCGATGTGGCGGATGCCGTGACGGAAGATAATCTTGAAGAAGCGGTGGCATTTGTTAAAGAATTTGCGAAAAAGGCGGAATGTATCGTGGCGATCACCGGCGCCATCGATCTGGTCAGCGATGGCGAAGTCTGCTATGTGATTCGAAACGGCCGCCCGGAAATGGGCAGAATCACCGGAACCGGATGCCAGCTTTCCGGCATGATGACCGCATTTCTGGTAGCGAATCCGGATAACCAGACAGAAGCAGCTGCAGCTGCCGTCTGCGCCATGGGACTGGCCGGGGAGATCGGATGGAGCCGGATGCAGGAAGGGGATGGAAATTCCACTTACCGTAACCGGATTATCGATGCCATCTACAATATGAACGGAGACACCCTGGATAAAGGCGCCCGTTTTGAAATCAGATAGGGAGGACAGCTATGAGATTCGATAAAAAAGACCTGCTTTTATATGCGGTTACCGACAGAAGCTGGCTGGGAGGCCGCACGCTGTATCAGGATGTGGAAGCAGCAATAAAAGGAGGGGCTACATTTATTCAGCTTCGGGAGAAGAATCTGGATGAGGCGCATTTTCTGGAAGAAGCCAAAGAAATTAAAGAACTTTGCAAGAAATATCAGGTTCCTTTTGTGATCAATGATAATGTGGACATTGCTCTGGCTATGGATGCCGACGGCGTTCATGTGGGGCAGAGCGATATGGAAGCGGGAGCAGTGAGGGAAAAACTCGGTCCTGACAAGATTATCGGCGTGTCTGCCCAGACGGTGGAACAGGCACTTCTGGCGGAGCAAAAAGGCGCGGACTATCTGGGCGTGGGCGCGGTATTTCCGACCGGTTCCAAAGATGATGCCGTGGAGGTCAGTCACGAGACATTGAAGGCCATCTGTGAGGCGGTGAAGATTCCGGTCATTGCCATCGGCGGAATCAGCACAGGAAATGTGATGGAATTGTCCGGCAGCGGTATCTGCGGCATAGCGGTGATCAGCGCTATATTTGCAAAACCGGATATCGAGGCGGCGGCAAAAGAGTTGAAGGAACAGACGGAGAAGATGTTAAATGACAGGAGCAATATTTGATGTGGATGGTACTCTGCTTGATTCCATGCCTATCTGGGAAGACGTCAGCGTCCGCTATCTGAAGAGTCTTGGCGTGGAGGCGGAGAATAATCTCCCGCAGAAACTGGAACGGATGTCCGTGGAGGAAGGAGCGGCCTACATAAAAGAAAATTATGGGCTTAGCGAGACGGAAGAAGAAATCGCAGCCGCCACATTAAAAATCGTGGAAGATTTTTATTATAACGAGGCTCCTCTGAAGCCGGGAGTGAGAGAATATCTGGACAGGCTGAGGGCAGAAAATATTCCCATGGTGATCGCCACCTCCAGCGGGAGACCCCATGTGGAAGCGGCTTTGCGGCGTCTGGGAGTCCTTGACTATTTTGGCAAAATATTTACCTGCTCAGAGGTGGGCGAAGGAAAGACCCGCCCGCTGATTTATGAGAAAGCAGGAGAATACATCGGCGGAGACTTCAAAGATATTTATGTGTTTGAAGACGCGATCCACGCACTGGAAACAGCGAAGCAGGCGGGGTTTTACACGGTGGCGGTGTATGATCCTTCTGCTGATAAGGACTGGAAACAGCTTCAGGAGGAAGCCGATATTTCAGTGACAGACATGCGCCAGCTGATAGCAGATAAAGAAATTTGATGAAAAAAATGCGGTATGAAGTGTGAGCAAAAAATGCCCTCAGATTCCGCATAAAGAAAATAAAAAACGGCGGCACATTGGGGGCACCACCTTGTGTCGCTGCCTGTATCCGGCTGAGCGGTGGCTTTAAAACAGCGCCGGCAGCCGGAAATGCAGGGAATAAAATTAATGCGAAAGAAGGAATGAAAAATGAGAACAGCATTAACAATCGCCGGAAGTGATTCCAGCGGAGGCGCCGGCATTCAGGCAGATATCAAGACAATGATCTGTAATGGGGTATATGCCATGAGTGCAGTCACTGCTCTGACCGCACAGAATACCACCGGCGTAACAGGAATTATGGAAGTAACTCCGGAATTTCTCGGAGAACAGCTTGACAACATTTTTAGAGATATCCGCCCGGATGCAGTAAAAATCGGGATGGTTTCTTCTGCGGCTCTGATTAAAATGATCGCAGAAAAATTGAAGGAATATCATGCAGATAATATTGTGGTGGATCCGGTGATGGTTGCCACCAGCGGCGCAAAGCTCATTGAAGACGACGCTGTGTCTGCTCTGAAAGAATATCTGCTTCCCATGGCCGCTGTGCTGACTCCAAATATCCCGGAGACGGAAGTGCTTTCCGGCACACCGGTAAAAACGGAGAAAGATATGATTACGGCGGCAAAAACCATCAGCGAAACCTATCACTGTGCCGTCCTCTGTAAAGGCGGCCATCAGTTAAATGACGCCAATGATCTTCTGTACCGGGACGGCTCCTGTCAGTGGTTTTATGGAAAACGGATTGACAATCCGAATACTCACGGTACGGGGTGTACTCTGTCCAGCGCTATCGCGTCCAATCTGGCAAAAGGATTCTCTCTGGATGAGTCCGTGGAGAGAGCGAAACAATATATTTCAGGCGCGCTGGCGGCGATGCTTGATCTGGGGAAAGGCAGCGGGCCGATGCATCACGGATTTGATCTGAGGAGCGCATTTATTGAAGAAAGCACAGAAAATGTTGCCAAAGGTAACGCAAATCAGAAAACGACAGGAGGGCAGCAGTGATGGAAACAAAACGAACGGGAATTTTTGAAAATGGTTTGATCTGGTTCGGGGCGGCGGTCTCCCTGGCGGAAATCCTCACGGGAACATATATTGCGCCGCTGGGATTTCAGAAAGGACTGACAGCCATCCTGGTGGGACATCTGATTGGCTGCATCCTGCTGTTCCTTTCCGGCGTTATCGGGGGCAGTGTCAGAAAGAGTGCTATGGAAAGCGTGAAAATGAGTTTCGGACAAAAAGGAAGTCTGCTGTTTGCGGCATTGAATGTGCTGCAGCTGGTAGGGTGGACGGCCATTATGATCTATGATGGCGCCATTGCGGCAGACGGTATCATGCACACCGGCCGCTGGGTGTGGTGTCTGGTCATTGGAGCTCTGATTATTCTCTGGATTCTGGTGGGCGTCACCAATCTGGGAAAAATCAATACAATCGCCATGGCAGCGCTGTTCATTTTAACTATTGTGCTGTGCAAGGTGATTTTCTTTGACAGCGGGATGGCAGGAGCCGCCGTGGACGACGGTTCCATGAGTTTTGGAGCTGCGGTGGAATTATCGGTGGCGATGCCGTTGTCCTGGCTGCCGCTGATCAGCGATTACACAAGAGAGGCCGAAAAACCGGTGAAGGCAACGGCGGCCAGCGCCATTGTCTATGGACTTGTGAGCTGCTGGATGTACATAATCGGCATGGGCGCCGCTATTTTTACCGGGGAATATGACATTGCGCTTATTATGGTAAAAGCTGGTCTTGGTATTGCGGGTCTGATTATTGTCATTTTCTCCACTGTGACCACCACATTTCTGGACGCCTACTCTGCCGGCGTATCTTCGGAGACGATTTTTTCAGGAGTCAGAGGAAAATATGCGGCAGTGCTGGTGACGATCATCGGTATCATCGGAGCCATCGTATATCCCATGGATAACATTACCGACTTTCTCTATCTCATCGGCTCTGTATTTGCTCCAATGATCGCTGTGCAGATTGCGGATTTCTTCTTTCTGAAAAGAAATGCGGAGGCAAAAACTGTGCAGACCGCAAATCTCATAGTCTGGGCAGTCGGATTTATTGTATACAGAATACTTATGCGCATTGATCTGCCTCTGGGCAACACGCTGCCGGACATGGTGATCACGATTCTGCTCTGCCTGATCGCAGCAAAATGTACGGGCAGACGCCGGGAAAAATAAGAAAATGTTCTTGACGGCGGCAGAATATCTATATTATAATAAATGCCGGAAATAACATATTGCTAAAACCTACTGTGGATTTTTCTGGATTATGCCATTTTTCGCCACACAATCATTGAGAGGATGATTGTGTGGCGTTTTCTATTGTAAGGATATACATACAAAGAGGAGGAGATGAAAGATGAACGAAACATTTATGAAAGAAAAACCAGTGCTTCCACTGCTGCTATCCATGTCCCTGCCTATGGTCATTTCCATGCTGGTCAACTCTCTTTATAATATCGTGGACAGCTTTTTTGTGGCACAGATCAGTGAGGATGCCATGACGGCATTATCGCTGGTTTATCCGGTACAGAACTTCATCAATGCCGTGGCCATCGGTTTTGGTGTCGGCATCAATGCAGTGATCGCCTATCACCTGGGGGCACAGGAACACGAGAAAGCAAACCGTGCCGCCACCTGGGGATTTGTTCTGTCTCTGGTACACGGGGCGGTGATGATGGTCGGATGTATCGCCATCATGCCGGCGTTCCTTCGGATGTTCACCACGCAGGAACAGGTCATCGATTATGGGATCCGTTATTCACGGATTGCGTTTGCATTTTCTCTTATTATTGTTACCAGTCTTGCCTTTGAGAAAGTATTTCAGTCTGTAGGCCGGATGAAAGTAACCATGGGAGGTATGCTGGCAGGCTGTGTGACCAACATCATCCTGGACCCGGTGTTGATTTTCGGAATCGGGCCGTTTCCGGCCATGGGCATTGAGGGCGCGGCTCTGGCTACGGGTATCGGTCAGGTGCTGACAGTGGTTATTTATCTGGTCATTTATCTGGTTCGTCCGATACCGGTTCGCCTTGGCCGGCAGTACCTGACCCGCGAAAATGGACTGTTTATGCGCCTGTATTCCATCGGAATTCCGGCTACGCTGAACCTGGCGCTGCCGTCTCTGCTGATCTCTGCCCTCAACGCCATCCTGGCGGCCTACGGACAGATTTATGTGGTGATCCTCGGCATTTATTATAAACTGCAGACTTTCCTGTATCTTCCGGTCAACGGCATTGTGCAGGGAATGCGGCCGATCATCGGCTACAATTACGGAGCAAAAGAACATAAGCGCGTCAGCCAGATCTACCGGATCACGCTGACCATCAGCGCTGCCATCATGCTCGTCGGCACGATCATCTGCCTGGCGGTTCCGGGACAGCTCATCGCCATCTATACCACAAATCCGGAAACCATTGCGGCCGGCAAGATCGCGCTTCGCGTCATTTGCGCCGGATTTATCGTATCCGCTGTTTCCGTGACTTCCTCCGGCGCCCTGGAAGGACTGGGTAAAGGAGTGCCGTCCTTCATCATCTCCCTGTTCCGTTATGTAGTTGTCATCATTCCGGTGGCCTTCCTGCTGAGCCGCGTCTTCGGTCCGGCCGGCGTGTGGAACGCATTCTGGATCGCCGAAGCCATCACGGCGGCCATTGCCTTTGTGGTGTACAGGAAGGCGCTGCGGGGAGCCTCCACTTTTCAATTTTCTTAATATTTATTGAATTCTATTGCCTTTTTATCGTCAATCATCCATAATGAAGATATCATACAAAGAAAGCAGGTGATTGCCGATGGGCCTTCAGATTTCCGAAGAAGTGCCGCAGGACTACCTGTCGGAGGTGGAGCACATTCTCTCCCATGAAGACTTTATGGCGTTGGAACAGTTTACCCAGCATCAGTGGACGACGCGGTTTATGCACAGTGTGAACGTGTCATATCTGTCCTGGATTCTGGCCAGAAAGTTCGGGTGCGATGAGAAAGCTGCAGCGAGGGCAGGACTTCTTCATGACTTTTGCCTTTATGATTTCAGTGAGGAGACGCCGACCGGTGAACATCAGGCGTTTTATCATCCAAAGGCCGCCGCTGAGAACAGCACCCGGCTCTTTGATATCAGTGAAAGAGAAGAGGCAGCCATCAGAAGCCACATGTTTCCGCTGGGACCCCTTCCGAAGAATAAGGAAGCGTGGATTATAACTCTTGCAGATAAGATTTGCGCCACCATGGAATTTTGTCATGTGGCGATTGCACTGGCAAGGAAGAACCGGCTGGTAGTCAAGAGAGCTTCTGCGTGAAACAAGGTGAAGAGAATAATAGTGTCAGCCGTCAGTGTAATGTATTTTGATACAGCGCTGACGGCTGTTTTTGTGTGAAAACATATCCTGTTGGAACTCTTTCTCCTCCTTTTTCTTGACAAATAAAAACAGCGGTCTATAATAGTTCCTGAAAGAACAGTTCTTTTTATAACTATTTTAAAGCGGGAGGTCTTAGTGTGAATCGGACAACGGAATATCTGGGAAATATCCGTCGGATCATTAAGCTGCATGAAAGTATGCTGAAGGAGTATGTTTGTCAGGAGTATGCGATGACACTGACGGAAGCAGCAGTCATCAGCTTTCTTTACAATAACCCGGGGAAGGATACGGCTGCGGATATCGTGGAGCTTCGTATGCTGCAGAAGAGTAATGTGTCGCAGGCCGTGGAGTCATTGGTGAAAAAATCGCTTCTGGTCAGAAAGCAGGATGCCGGAGACAGAAGGAAGATTCATCTGTCTCTCACAGAGAAGGCGGAGCCTGTTGTGGAGACGGTGGAGAAGGTATGCCGGGAATTTCATGAGGAGGTATTTTGTGGAATCAGTCAGGAGAAACTTGACACATTTTCAGAGGTAAATGAACGGATAGGGGAAAATGTGCAGAAGGCCATTGAGAGAAGAGGTTAGCGTACTAGTGGAAGGAGAAAAAAGAAATGAGTGAAGAGAAAGATTTTCTTGGGACGGAACCCATTGGGAAGCTTCTGGCAAAGTTAGCGGTGCCGACAGTTGCCGCGCAGATCATCAATATGTTATATAATATCGTAGACAGAATTTACATCGGTCACATCCCGAAAGAGGGCGCGCTCGCACTGACCGGAGTCGGCGTCTGCATGCCGCTTATTATGATCGTGACGGCGTTTGCCGCCTTTGTTGCCTACGGAGGCGCGCCGAGAGCAACGATTTTCATGGGAAAGGGAGATAATAAAACAGCGGAAAAAATATTGGGAAACTGCTTTATCGTGCAGATTATTATATCCGTGCTGCTCACAGCGGCGCTGCTTCTGTGGAACCGTGATTTCCTGCTGGCATTCGGCGCCAGTGAAAATACCATAGATTACGGCGTGGCATATATGAATATTTACGCGCTGGGAACCATTTTCGTGCAGCTTACGCTTGGTATGAACGCCTTTATCACAGCGCAGGGATTTGCCAAAACGGGGATGCTTTCCGTATTGATTGGAGCGGTCATCAATATCGTTCTCGATCCGGTATTTATTTTCGGATTTCATATGGGCGTGAGAGGCGCTGCTCTGGCAACTATTATGTCTCAGGCAGTATCCTGTATCTGGGTACTTTTGTTTTTGTTTGGAAAGAAGACACATTTGAAGATAAAAACAGATAATATGAAGCTGGAAAGAGCTATCGTCCTGCCTTGTCTGGCACTGGGTCTGTCCAACTTTGTCATGCAGGCCAGCGAGAGTGTCATCTCTGTCTGCTTCAATTCCTCCCTGCTTCGCTACGGCGGCGATATCGCCGTGGGAGCCATGACTATCCTCACAAGCGTTATGCAGTTTGCCATGCTGCCGATGCAGGGGCTGGGACAGGGCGCGCAGCCGATCATCAGCTATAACTACGGCGCAGGAAATGTAAAAAGAGTCAAGGGCGCTTTTAAGCTGCTCTTAAAATGCAGTCTCATCTATTCCTGCCTGCTGTGGATGTTCGTTATGATCTTCCCGCAGGGGTTCGCATCAATGTTTACCTCAGACGCCGACTTGCTTTCTTACACACAGATGGCGCTGCGTATCTACATGGGCAGCATGCTTCTCTTTGGTATCCAGATGGCGTGCCAGATGACTTTTATCGCCATTGGAAATGCAAAAGCCTCCATTCTGGTAGCAGTTATGCGGAAGTTTATCCTTCTTATCCCGCTCATTTATATCATGCCGCACATTTTCACGGCAGATAAGGCAAGAGCGGTCTACATGGCAGAGCCGGTGGCAGATTTCTTTGCAGTATGTTTTACTGCTGTGTTGTTTTACTTCCAGTTTAGAAAAGCGCTGCGGAAGATGAGAAGGGAGCAGACGGTTCAGGCGTGATAAAAGATATAATCTAAAATATTTGATTTCAACAACAATCTATAAGGATGCAGGCGGAAATGTCTGCGTCCTTTTTTAATGGTAGTTTTGATATTGTTAATATGATAAAATAAGAAAAAAGTATTGTAAAAATAAAAAAAGTCCCGCAAATATATTGTAAAAATATATTTTATATAGTGTTATAAGAAACGACACCCGGGGATGCAGCTATCACTGTGAGAAAAGGGGAGAAGAAGATGGTTACATGTAAAGCAATACAGACCATGATTGACAGAGCCGTGGAAAAAGCGACGAGAGAGGCGGACGAAAGAGCTGAAAAGGCTGAACAACAGAGAATTTCTACACTCTGCGATAATATCCGCAGACTGATGGAGAAGCTGGACTGGTCTGCTGCGGAGGCCATGGACGTGCTGTGCGTTTCCGAGAGCGACCGGAAGGTGCTGGAGCGGGAGTTATCATAATCAACACAGGAGAGGAAAACAGCCATGAAGGAAAATGTCAGACAGTACATTTTAATATTGGAGGATGATGAGGATCTGTCGGAGGGAATCTGTCTCTCCCTGCAGAGCCCGGAGCTTACTTTTGTCCGCAGCAGGACCGTCGCGCAGGCGAAGCAGCTATTAAAGGAGCGGAAGTATGACCTGCTTATTCTGGATATTAACCTGCCGGATGGAAGCGGACTGGATTTCTGCCGGGAGATACGAAAGATAAGCCGGGTGCCCATTGCCCTGCTGACGGCAAAGGATATGGAACTTGATATTGTGAGCGGGCTGGAGAGCGGGGCTGACGACTATATCACGAAGCCGTTCAGTCTGATGGTGCTGCGGGCCAGAATCCGGGCGCTTCTCAGAAGAAATGTACCGGAACAGAGGAGTGAATATCGGAAAGGATGTTTTCATTTTCTCTTTGACCGGATGGAATTTTATAAAAACGGGCAGGCTGTTGACCTAAGTAAGACGGAGCGGCGGATTCTGTATCTTCTGGTGTTCCACGAAGGACAGATCATCACCAGAGAGCGGCTCATGGACTGGGTCTGGCCGGACGGAGCAGAGTACGTGGAGGATAACGCCCTGTCGGTGGGCATCCGGCGGCTGCGGGATAAGCTGGAGGATACGCCGTCCAGACCGGAATATATCCGGACTGTATATGGCAAGGGATATGTGTGGGAGATGGAATAATGGAAAAGTTTATGATTTGTATGGCAGTACTCGCAGCAGCGGCGGGTATTGCCATCGTTTGTATCAGGAGATATTACAGGAAGCGGATGCAGGCTGCCACGCAGATGCTGCTGGAGCGACTGGACAGAGCCATAGGCGGGGAGATGCAGGAGGAGATTTTTGATGAATCTGTGGACGCCGCCGTCACGGAGAGACTGAATCGTCTGCTGGAGCTGACTAACATGCACCAGGAACAGGCAGCAACGGAGAGGGATACCATTAAGTCCATTATATCAAATATCACGCATCAGATCCGCACGCCTGTGACTAATATCATGCTGTACACAGGTCTGCTGCAGGAGATTGTGGCAGCGCCGGGGCAGGATGGCGGGGTAACAGAAAACATCAGCCACTTGTTACTGAAACTTCAAAAGCAGGCGGACAAGCTGGACTTTTTTATGAAGGAGCTGGTAAAGTCCACCTACACAGAACAGGAAATGATTTCTCTTCACCCGGAGATGACGGATGTGCAGGAGATTGTGGCGGCTGCCTGCCAGACTGTGGAACTGTCCGCCATGAAAAAGGGAATCTTCATCGCTGTACAGCCGGCGGGAGACGTGCAACAGCATGGAAAAGAAGAAACAGCCGATGGGATTCTCTGCTACGCCGACAGAAAGTGGACGGTGGAAGCACTGGCAAATGTACTGGATAATGCGGTGAAATATTCTCCGTCCGGATCCCGGATAGACGTCAGGCTTCGCACCGGGGAATCTTTTCTCTGTGTGGAGATCGAAGACCGGGGATGCGGCATCCGGGAAGAAGAACAGGGCAGAATCTTTGAGCGGTTTTACCGGGCGGAAGAGGTCAGCGCGGAACCGGGTTTTGGCATCGGACTCTATCTCGTCCGCGAAGTGCTGTCCCGGCAGGGCGGATATGCGAGGGTGAAGTCTGCTCCGGGTGAGGGAACGACGATGTATCTTTATCTGTCCCGCTATACGGCAGGAGCTGGTTCCCCACATTTTTAATTCTGTCAGGATTGTCACTTTTGAGAAAGATTTGAGAAAGTTTCTTCTGTTATTGTAAGGATAGCTGGTGTACTGCTACATTTACATTTTGCAGAATGAAAATGTATCCTGCGTCATTATACCTGGCATGGATGATACAGTACGCTGGATTGAGACAATATAATAATAGAAGAAAGCAGGTGGAAGAATGAATATTCTTGAGGTAAGAGAACTGAAAAAATATTATGGTGAGGGAGAGAATCAGGTAAAAGCCCTGGACGGGGTCAGTCTGTCGGTGGAAAAGGGAGAGTTCCTTGCGGTGGTGGGAACGTCCGGCAGCGGCAAATCCACTCTTCTTCATATGATGGGCGGACTGGATACGCCGACTTCCGGGCAGGTTGTGGTGGCCGGAAAAGATATTTCTTCTCTGTCCCGGGATGAACTGACAATATTTCGCAGGAGAAAGATTGGATTTGTCTTTCAGAGCTATAATCTGCTGCCGCTCATGAATGTCTATGATAATATCGTTCTGCCCATAAAGCTGGACGGCATCCGGCCGGACGAAGCTTATGTGGATCAGATTATTGCCGCACTGGGCCTGGAAGAAAAGCGTCTTGCCATGCCCAATCAGCTTTCCGGCGGGCAGCAGCAGCGGGTGGCTCTGGCAAGAGCGCTGGCGGCAAAACCGGCTATCATTCTCGCCGATGAGCCCACCGGGAATCTTGACAGTAAGACGAGTATGGATGTGCTGGGACTGATGAAGACTTCCGGAGAACGGTTTGGACAGACCATCGTGATGATTACCCACAACGATGAGATTGCCCAGATGGCCGGGCGCATCATCCGCCTGGAGGATGGGAGAATCTGTGGACAGAGCGGGCAGTCTGACCGGAAACAGAAATCCTCTCAGGGAAGCAGAAGGGCAGGTGACTTCCATGCTTAAGGTATCCAATCAGAAGATTACGGCAGAGATTGCCTCCACAACCTACAAAGCCAATGGAAAGAGAAATCTTCTCACGATCTTTGCTCTGTTTCTCACTACATTTTTAATCTCCGTGATTATCGCCCTGGGCGTCAGCTACTGGAACACGATCTCCCAGAGGCAGATACGTATGGAGGGTATGGATTATGACGTGGAACTGACAGAGCCGGCGGAAGAGCAGGTGCAGATCATCCGCGATATGGATGAGGTCAGATACGCCGGACTGGCGGTAAAATGCGCCATCGTAGAAGAATACAACGGTAAAACGCTGGACAAAATGCGGCTTTACTGGCTGGATGACATCTGCTGGGAGAAGCAGACTGTCCCGGCGCTGGAAGAGTATGTGGGACGTTATCCGCAGAAAGAAAATGAAATCATGTTGTCGGGAAGTGCGCTGGCAGCCATGGGTATTGACAAACCAAGGGAAGGTATGTCCATCCCGGTTACCTACTATACGTTAGCGTCGGAGGAAGAAGACGCTGCGGCAGAAAATGTGCAGGCGGCAGGCGACCAGAGCATCCAAAAAGAATTCATTCTCTCCGGCTGGTACACCGATTACACGGGTAACGACAGAGGATATGTGTCGGAGGTGTTTTTCAGAGGAACCGGAGTGAAGCAGACGGACCTTACTCAGGGGGCGCTGAAGATCACGCTGAATAATCCGCTGTACTCGGAGAAAGATATTATCCGGATGCAGCAGGCGGTAGGAATCAGAAGACTGCAGATCATCGAGGGAGATTATGACATCATCAGCAGTTTCCTTAAGATGTCTGTGGTACTTGCCGGACTGCTGCTGATGATTTTTGCCAGCGGCTGGCTGTTTATCTACAATACGCTGTACATTTCCATTACTAAGGATATCCGTTATTACGGACAGCTGAAAACCATCGGCATGACTTCACGGCAGCTTAAAAATGTGGTGTACCGGCAGGCGTTTTTTAATTCCTGCATCGGTATCCCGGTGGGGCTGCTGGCTTCTGCGGGGGTGTCGCGCCTGGTGATTCCGGGCATCCTCCACATGGTCAATCCAAGCGTGCCGGCCAGTCAGGTAATGCCGGTCAGCGTCTGGATCTTCCTGCTGGCGGGAGAATTTGCGCTGTTGACTAATTTCCTGAGCAGCCGGAAGCCGGCGAAGCTGGCGGGGGAGGTTCCCCCGGTGGAAGCGATGAAATATGTGGCGGGTTCTGCCGGGAAGCCGAAGCCGCGGCGCGCGTCGAAAACAGCGCGGGCGCCGAAGCCACAACGTTCCGGGAACCTTCTGTTTTCCATGGCGAAGCAGAACATGTTCCGGGATAAAAAGCAGGCTGCGGTCATTTTTCTTTCCTTTATTATAGCGCTCTCTGTTTTCGTGACGGTCAATGTCATCATCGTGGGTAACGAGGCCGCGCGGGTATTGAATGAGAGCATGGATTACGATATTTGTTTTAAGAATGAGACCACGCTGGACGACGACAGAAGGCAGCTGATCACGGATGAAGACATAGAAAATGTGCGGAACATCTCAGGAGTGAAGGAGGTTCGCAAGGTAACGTCCACCGTGGCGGTGGTGCCGTATCAGGAAGAGGTGTATGGCGAGTATCTGCGGGAGATTTATAAGACCAGGCACAGCCCTGGCAATTATGAGGAAGATATGGAGCAATATAAAAATGATCCGGCCTATTCGATGTTTAATTCCCGGCTGATCGGTCTGGATGAGGCAGGTTTTGCACTCGTTAATGAGAAACTGGGAAATGTACTGGACAAAGACCAGTTTATGCGGGGCGAGATTGCGGTATCTCCTAACTTTTTTCTGGAGGGAGACTCCGGCATGAAGGGGAAGACAGTACATTTCTATCTGCCGGACGGACTCCATCCGGACAAGGAAGAGACGGTGAAGATCGCCGCCGTGGGAGAGAGCGATATTAATCCGGCTTATTTTGCCGGCGGCTATATTCCGGAGCTGATTGTCAGTGAAAATTATGCACAGAAGCTGATGGGAGAGACCTTTACGGAGCTGATTGAGGTGGTGTACGACGAGCCGCTTTCCGCCGGGACGGAAGAAGCGGTGCGGGCGGTGTTTGCCGGCGAAGATGACATTACTTATAATTCCAAGCTGGAAAGATACAACGAGATGAAAGAGTCGGAGAATCAGGTGAGAGTGCTGGGAGGCAGTCTGGGGATGATTCTTGCCATGCTCGCCGTGCTCAATTATCTCAATGTGATGGCGGCGGGAATCCAGGCGCGGCAGGATGAGCTTGCCACTCTGGAAAGTATCGGCATGACGGTAAAACAGACAAAGAACATGCTTCGACTTGAGGGAGCGGGTTATGCCCTGATCTCCATCGCCGGCGCGCTGATTCTGGGGATTCCTCTGAGTTTTGCCGCCTTTCAGGCCATGAACGTCTATTTTATTTCCTATTCTGTGCCATGGGCTGCCAATCTGATTCTCTTTGCTGTAGTTTTGCTGGTATGCATCACTGCGCCGGTCGGACTTTACAGAAAGACCCAGAACCGCAGCGTCATTGAACGGCTTCGAAATGTGGAGAATAATTAAATGAACAGACGGGCACAGTGGAGATGATGATCTGCTGTGCCCGTTTTTACTGAAAAATGTAGTAAAATTAATTTTCATAATGAAAAAATTTGAAATTTTACTTTCATTTTACCGTTGCGTGATAGAAGCCCTTACATTTTTTCGGTAGAATACAATTGTTTCCGGGATGGAGACAGAAAAACATGAAATGAACAACATAAAAAAGGAAAAAATGTGGAGGAATGAAAATGTCTATTACGCAAAAAGGAGCTGCGACGCAGTCTCAGAAATTAATGATTTTTGTATTATCAATGTCCCTGTACGGACTGGCAACTTTATTTACAGAACTGATCCCGAGCTTTCAGGTGGGAATCGTGGAATTTTCAGTAGAATTTTTCCTGTTTATCCCTCTGGTACTTGCCATGTTATTTGACCCGCTGTCAGCGGCCCTCGGCGCAGCAACCGGCGAGCTGGTGTTCAGCGAGATCATGCTGGGACAGTTTGGCGGACTTGGCGAACTGGAGAAATTCATCACCGTGACCATCGGCGTGTACATTGCCGGACGTCTGGTGCGTAACCCGAAAAACCGTGTGATGGTTGGCATCGCTGCATTCGTTGGAACAGGCGCACAGCTGCTTATGGGAACCATCGTGGACATTTTAAAAGTACAGTTTGCCGTGACAGACTTTGAAGCTGTAGCTGGTCTGCCGGAAAGTGTATTTGCCACCGAAGGATTTGCATTTTTAAATGACCTGTTATTCTCCGGAATCCTGTTCTGCCTGCTGCCGACCCTTTACCTGGTGCCAAAGCTCTACGGAAAGATCGAGCCGCTGCTGGGCATGCAGCCTCGTACTGAAGAGACCGGTCTGGGCGAGATCAGCGTGAAAAATATCATTGTCTGTCTTGTAGCTTTTGTCTGTGCCATCGGCGCGGAGATGATGGCAGAAAGCGGACTTTCCCTCATCGACTGGGAAGCTGGATGGGCCGGAAGCGGCACCGCTCTCGCTGTGGGAATGATTGTCGCCGCCGTGATTGCCATTGCGCTGCTCTTTGTCATGAGAAAAAATGCACAGCCCGTCAGCGAGGCCAAATAGGGCAGCGATGGGAGACATAGAAAACAACATGGAAACTAAACATAACATGGATGCCATTGCTGAAAATAACGAGAATACTATTGATAGCATGGATACGATCATTAAAATAGAAGACTTAACATATACATACCCGGGCGCCGTTCAGCCGACTCTGAATCATGTGCATCTGGAGATTGAAAAGGGAGATTTTCTCGCCATTGTCGGCAACAACGGCTGCGGCAAATCCACCCTGTGCAAGGTGCTGAACGGCCTGATTCCCCATTTCATTTCCGGTACATTTTCCGGAAATGTATGGGTGGAAGGAGAAAACACAAAGAATGCCGATGTGGGTACGCTGGCCCGGAAGGTGGGATACGTATATCAGGATTTTGAGAATCAGATTGTCCGCCCGACGGTTCTTGACGACGCTTCCTACGCCTGTCTCAATTATGGCATGAAGGACTATGAACAGCGGGGCAGAGAAGCGCTGCACCAGTGCAGTCTGGAAGGAAGAGAGGATGAATATATCTGGCAGCTTTCCGGCGGCCAGACCCATCTTCTGGCGCTGGCAGGCGCCGTTGCTCTGGGACCGGAGGTGCTGATCCTCGACGAGCCCATCGCACAGCTAGACCCGGGGCACGCAGACCGTATTTACGAGGTGCTGCGGGAATTAAATGAAACCTACGGAAAGACCATCATTGTTATCGAACACCACACCGAGTACATAGCCGATTACTGCAAGCATGTGCTGCTCCTGCGGGACGGTCAGGCGGCGTGGATGCTGCCGGCCAGGGAGGCTCTGGCCCGGGTGAAAGAACTGCAGGAGAGCAATATCTTTCCGCCGCAGGTGACCATCGCCGGCTTCCGGTTGCAAAAGAACGGCAGGCTGACGCAGACACAGATGCTCCCGACCACCGTGGAAGAAGGAAGAGAAGCCATGGCGGCGCTTTCCTATGCGGGAGGAAAAAGTCCGAAGGGAGAAAATGTGCCGCAGACCGCGGCGCCGGAACCATCGGAGAAAACAGTGGCGCAGTTTAAAGATGTGACGGTCTCCTACCGTTCCGTCAAAGGCGAGCCGCATACGGTCTTCGACCGGCTGAATCTCTCCATACACAAAGGAGAGAAGATCGCCCTCATCGGCTCCAATGGCGCCGGAAAGTCCACCCTCATGAAGATGATGGTGGGGCTTTTGAAGCCATCGCAAGGTATCGTGGAGTTAAACGGTACTTCCGTAAAAAATGTAAAGCCGGAACAGTTGTCCCGGCAGATTTCTCTGGTATATCAGAATCCGGAGGAAATGTTTATCAAAGATTCCATTTACAGTGACATTGCCTACGCCATGCAGGTGCGAAATGTGGAAAACTGGCAGGAAAAGACGGAAGAACTGCTGAAACGGTTCCGCCTCTCCGAGCTTTCAGAACGGGACGGCCGCCTGTTATCCGGCGGACAGATGCGCCGGGCAAGCCTTGCCATCGGCGTGGCGCTCAACCCGGGGATTCTGCTTCTGGATGAGCCGACCGCCAATCTTGACATTGCCACCAGAAAAGAGATCATGCGGACGTTAAGCGACATGAAAGAAGTCACCGACACAGTGATGATCGCCACCCATGATATGCAGCTTGTGTGTGAATGGGCGGAGCGGATCATCGTGCTCTGTCAGGGACAGGTGGCAGCGGACGGCACAAGGGATGAGATATTCGGTAACGTGGCCCTGATCTCCAGAGTAGGCATTCGGCCGCCGGAGATCTTTACCATGGGGCAGGCCCTCGACCGCCGGGCGTTATGCTACACGGTGGACGAATTTTTAGACGCCTTTTCCTGCGAAGGCAGACAGGAGGAATAGAAGATGATGCAGAAGTTATCAGAGAACGTCCTTGATAAGTTTTCCATGGACTTTCTCAGAAATCAGGTTTTAAAAAATGCATATGGAAACGACGATACGGTCATTGCCGTGAGAGACCCGCGGATTCTGCTGGTGTGGTACCTGTTCTTCGGTCTTGTGCCGTGGTTCGTCAACGATCTTCCGTTTCTGCTGGGCTGCTTCCTGCTGGTGATGGTCACCACCATCCTGGCAAAGGTCGCCGGACTGGTGCTGTTGCTCTTTGCAGTCGGCGTCTTTTCCCAGACCGGATATCTTCTCATCGCCACCTGGATCTTTGGCGGCGACGCCTCGGCCATCGCGCCTCTGCTGGTGCTCACCCTGAAAGTAGCCACCATATCACTGGCGTCCGTGACCGTATTTTCCGGTCTCGATCCTGACCGGCTCTCCAACGGCCTCATGTGGTTCGGCTGTCCGGAACGGCTTTCCTTCTCCATATCCTACGCTTACCGGATGCTGCCGATGCTCATGGAAGAATTTCAAAATGTACTGCTTTCCTATCGGCTGCGGGGCAACCCGCCGGCCCACGAGACAGTGCCGGGCAAGATCAAATACCTGATTTATCAGATTAAGATTATCATTCATGCATTTTATCCGCTGATGCTCAACACCGCCAAGCGGTCAAGAACAACGGTGGAGGCACTGGAGATCAAAGGCTACCGCTACGCGGCAGTGAACAAGGAAGTGCGGAAAATGAAGCTGTCTTCCTTAAAAGTGACCTATGATGATCTGATTTTCCTTGCCATCTCATTTCTCTGGGTGGCAGTGACGGTGCTGGTATCTACCTTGGTATAATGCATAATTGATATGGACAACAAGACAGGAGGAGCATACAATTGTACATAGATTTTCACACCCACGGAAAACTGGCAAAAAAACTGCCGTTTTCCGAAGAATATACCCACTGGCTTTTTTCAGAAGCCCGTCAGGCAGGACTTGACGCCCTGTGCCTGACAGAACATTTCAACACGCTGGGATTTGACCGGCTGTACCGATTTATAGCAAAACACTCCGAGAGAGAGGGAGACACCCTTATCTTCGACGGACTGCGGATCTTTCCGGGAATGGAGACAGACATCGCCGAGGGCGGACACATTTTATCCATCGGCCCCATGGAGGCGATTCTGGAACTGAACCGGCGGCTGGAACCCCATAAAGAAAAAGGACATTTCCTTCCGTTCCAGGAGCTGAGAGATCTGTTTGACCAGTATCCGGTCATTGTGGGAGGCGCCCACCCCTTCCGTGAGGGCGGGCATATCCCGGAGCTGCCGGAAGAACAGCTGGCACGGTTTGATTTCTTCGACCTGAACGGAAAAGACGTGGCAGAACACCGGATGCGCACCGAGAGACTCACCTATCATCTGGGAGAAAGCCTGCACAAACCGGTGGTGGGCGGCAGCGACACCCATCAGGCCGTACAGTACGGCTGCATCCGCACCAGATTTGAGAAGACCTGCACCACCGTACCGGAATTATATGAGGAAATGCAAAGCGGCAACTATGAGATCGCCATCTCCGACCAGGCAGCCTTCCAGGTGAAGACCGCCAACCTTCTGAAACGGGCGCTGAAAGAAATCCACGCCCTGGGCGGCGATTACGTGGCTCTCCTCATGGGAAAAGAGAGCGAAATAAGCGGAAACGCTCTGAACTTTAAGGAAAGGAAACGCAGAAATGCATCTTAAATTTCCAGTTACACCGGAAAAACTGACGCCGGCAGAACAGAAACTGCTGGAATATATCGAGGGAAACCGGGAGGAATTCCTCTTTATGACCATCGGTCAGCTGGCGGCCAAACTGGAAGTGTCGGAAGCGACCATTTCCCGGTTCGCAAGGCACCTGGGCTGCCAGGACTTCAAACAACTGAAAAACATCGTCATCGAGCAGAACCATCTGGAAGGACCGGCCGGCAAAATGGCCGGAACCCTTTTTACCGACGGCAGCGAGAGCAGCTTCCAGGCAGCCAACTATCTGCGCCAGCAGATGTTCTATCTGGAGAAAACCATGCAGCAGCTGGACGAGCAGACCTTTGATGCAGCCATAGGCGAGATCCTGTCCGCCCGCCGCATCTGGATCCACGCCAAAAGCGCATCAGCCTCCATGGGACAGCTCCTGTTCTTCCGCCTGCGGCGGCTGGGCCTGCCAGTTTCGCAGCTACCATCCGGCGGAACCGAGATGATGGAGGGACTGGCCCAGGCCGAAGAAAAAGACTTGGTCATCTTCTTCGGATTCTCCAAAGTATCCTGGGAAGGACAGGTCATCCTAGACTGCCAGAAGACCTCCGGCTACCGGACCCTCTGTTTCACCGGCCGTCTCCACACACCAAAAGAAGAACAGGCCGACGTGAACCTGTACGTTTACCGCGGTGAAGCCGGAGAATACCATTCCATGACGGCTGCCGCCGCCCTGGTGGACGCCCTCGTGGTGGCAGTCTCCGAACGCCTGGGTGCAGACGGCGCCAAAAACCTCCAGAAAATCCATAAAATGAAAAAAAGATACCGGATGTAACCGGACGGTAACGACATTTTATAAAAAATGACCGCCGGGCAGCAACCGCCTGGCACACTTCCGAAAGCAGATAATACATTTTCAGACAGAGTATTCGATATGCTTTCTCATAATATAATTTCTTATAGAGATACCTTTTCGAACCACCTGCTGCGCTTTCACCACCGTATATCCCCTTTTCTCAAAAAAAGGTCTCGCGGTGATGGAAGCGTGGGTGGTAAAGGTATCGTTTTTTCTTTTTTGCACCGCACTATTCTGTAAAAGTCGTCCACGGGACAGACAAAAATCCTCTTCCAGCCGGTCGCATATCGCTGTGGCCACACCCCTCCCCTGATAATCCTTATGAACATAAAGCCGGTCCAGATAGCCGGTATCATCCATGTCGCCAAAGCCGATGATGAGAGCGTTGGCCGGGCTGCCGCAAATCTGAATGGAGATATTGCCCATCTTTTGATTCAACTCACAATAAGGTCCGCCGGAAGCAGAGCTGGCACTGTCAGGTGTACGGCTGTCGATATCATCTGCGCCATCGCACCCCTGCACAGCCACATAAGTATTGTGCGCCAGAAACGATTCATTCCACGCGTCCAGATCCACATGTCCGTCCGCCCAGGCGTCCAGCTGCTCCTGCGGATAGTCCCTGGCGTTGACAGTGTGGATGGTCTCGTAGAAAAGCGCAGCGAGAGCGGCGCAGTCAGATGGGTGATATTTTCTCAGGTACATAAGAAGTCCTCCTTTGATGATTCGATAATAATAAGATAATAAAGAGAGGGAGAGAAAGCAAGGAAAATCAAGGGGATTTTATCCTTTATAACTGCGATATAACTGAGAAAACAAACCATGAGAAAACAACCGGCAATATCGGTTTACGAAAGATAATGAGTTTGATAAAATTAATAAAAGATTATCAGGATATACAAGAGATGGAGGAGAATGAGGTGTGGAAAATAATAAGATCAAAAATAAAATCGCTTCTACAGTAGAATATTACAATAAAAATGCAGACCATTTCATGGATGAAACAGTGGCAGTGAATTTTACTGAAATTCAAGAGATGTTTCTAAACTTACTTCCTCATGGAGGAAAAATATTGGATTTTGGCTGTGGCTCCGGGAGGGATACACTGGAGTTCCTCAAACGGGGATATCAGGTAGATGCGACGGACGGATCAGCCGAGATGTGTAAATTAGCGACAGAATATACAGGGATTCCGGTTCGCCAAATGCTGTTTCAGGAATTAAGCGAGATAGAAAAATATGATGGGATTTGGGCGTGCGCGTCAATCCTGCATTTACCTAAGAACGAACTGAAAAATGTGCTGGACAAAATGAAAACAGCATTAAACAAAAGCGGGATTATTTATACATCTTTCAAATATGGGACATTTGAGGGAGAGAGAAACGGAAGATATTTTACAGACTTTACGGAAGAATCTTTTGAAAAATTTGCAAAGCAGATAAAAGGACTTCAGATCAAAAAAAAGTGGATTACAGGCGATGTAAGAGTCGGGCGGGAGAAAGAAAAATGGCTGAATATCATAATGCAAAAACAGACTATATCTTAAAAATTGATGGAGCATATGAGAATACGCTGGATGTTGAGGGATTTGCTCAGATGATGAAGGATCCCTCCTACTGTTATAAATTTTATTGGCTGGAAGCGATTGTGAATTTGATTTCTCAAGATATAGCAGAGACTACTTTCGATGAGATTATCGATGAAATGATTGCTAACGCATGGTATTCCGTGCGCGAATTCCATATTCATTTGAGCGGCATGCAGGCAGATGGTCAGGTTCGAGATGGTTTGGAAAGAGCGATTCTGTGTTTGACAGAACTCAGTGATCTTCCGGCCAATGCTTCGAAACTAGAAATCAAGAACGCTATCCGAGAATACAACGATGAACTAAAGAAGACGAAACAACAGCTGACACATATGGTTCCCTATCGCGCACTGGCAGGATTTTTCATAAAAAGCGGTGAGAAAGCAGAGTGGAGCAGTGTACGGCGCATGACTGAATATATTCATCGGATCAATCAGACAGTGACCATTCTTCCCTATACACTGGGAGAGAGCAGTCAGCTGAAAAAGGAAGTATATTTTCATCCCACTTGGATGAAAATGATACAAGATAACACAGTAAATATTCTGGGTTGGATACAGTATGAAAAAATAAAATGGCTTCAGAACAATAATCCGGAGGTTCCGGGGCTGGTTTACAAGCTGGCGCCTATGGATGAGAAAATGCGTAAACTGACCAATGTGCGAAAACTATGGGGAGCAATTCTGGAAATCCATGAAATAAAGGATGTATTTACAGGCAAACCGGTCCTGCCGGAAAAATATGATGTAGACCATTTTATCCCATGGTCATTTGTGATGAATGATGAACTCTGGAATCTGATGCCAATGGACTCAACACTGAATTCATCAAAGAATAACCGCCTGCCAAAGTGGGATCCGTTTTTCAGACTATTTGCAGAAAATCAATATATGATGTATGAGATGATACAGGACAAGCCGGAATTACATAAAAAGTTTGAAAGCTGCTATCGCGATAATCTTCATTCAATCTGGGCCATTCAGGAATTATATAGAAGCGGAAATAGCCGGGAAAGATTTTTTCATATTTTGCAGGAAAATATGAAACCGGTATACGACTCGGCAAGGCGCCAGGGATATGAGGTGTGGGAGAGGTGAAGATGGGATGGAGGGATAAGTCTTTATTTACAACAAATACCGGCATGATTCATGTGGTGCTCGTATTATCAGGACTGCCCGCTATGGTAACTATCGTCATGTTCGCTTGGGCCAGGCACAAAGCAAATGCGCTCTTGGTATGGTGTTAGTGAGGACAGTGGGTAGTTTGTTTAACCTCTTTCTGGTGGTGTGGTGGTTGTTTTGAAAATGTTTTCGAAAAGACAAAAGTAAATCAGAATAAAGGATAAATAGAAATGTAAAAAGCGTTTATGTATGAGAGATGTTTTAGATGGTTGTATTATTGGCTTTAGCATGGAATGATAGGGATAAAGATGAATTATTATGCGGAAAGTATAATTAATAGGAGTTTTTCTTTAAATTAGTACGCATCTTTTGCCGTGGATTGGGTGGTTTTGTCCTGTGGGATTAGAGCCTGTAAGGACTTATTTTAGAAGGCTTTTAAGGGTTCTGACTTTTTGACTAGGGATGTAAAAAATTGTGATTTTTGAAAGAATCGCGTAGTGCAACGGAATAAGTAGGTTGAATTGATCGTTTTTTTTCGTATGTTGTTATAGATAGTAAAAAATGTCGGTATATGCTAGAATAGTATATAAATTGAGGAGCCGAGTATGAGGAAATATATAGTTATATAAATCGATTCTTGCTACAGCTTTTAAAGATGATATAGATTGGAACAATGGAGGAATTAAAAACGATGATTTTATCTGATAATGAAACCAAGGTTGATTTACTGAATAATGAAGCGATAGCAAAGACAATAGTTTCTCTTATTACGGAGAGTAAGGAACAACCAATTTCTATTGGTATTCATGGAGACTGGGGAGCTGGAAAATCCAGTATTCTTGAAATGGTAGTAAATGAAGCAGAGTGGGTTTCCTTAGAGTCAAAAAAGAAATACTCGTGTATTCGATTTAACGGATGGAAACATCAGGGATTTGAGGACTCAAAAGTAGCTTTGTTAAGTTCTATAGTTTCAGAGCTTGAGAAGAAAGAAAAACTAAGTTCTAAGTCTGAAAAAACATTAAAAAAACTGTGGAAAAATATTAATTGGATGGCTGTGGCTAAATCAGCAGGAAAAACCGCTTTAGGAGTTGCGACAGGTACAGCACCGCTTACGTTATTGTCTTCAACAATGGATGTTTTAAAGTCAACAGCAATGACAAAAGAAGGGATTGATAAGGCAATTGAATCTATTGGAGGATATTTGAGAGATGCGAAAATTACAGAAGATACATCAAGTAATAAAGAATTTTCTGAATTTCAGGAAAATTTTGCTGAACTACTAGAAGATGCCTCAATCGAGAAACTTATAGTGTTAATTGATGATCTTGATAGATGCCTGCCTGATGTGGCGATTAATACATTAGAAGCTGTAAGATTGTTTATGTTTACCAAAAAAACCGCATTTGTAATTGCAGCAGATGAGAGTATGATTCGCTATGCTGTTAAAAAGCATTTTCCCGATGCAACAAACGAAAACCAGTTTAATGCAGGTGAGGCTTTTGCAAATAAGTATTTAGAAAAGTTGATTCAAGTTCCTTTTAGAATTCCCGCATTAGGCGAGGTAGAATCATGTATATACATAATGCTTCTTATGGTTGGTTCTGTTTTGTCAGACGAAAATAAAAACTATATAAAATTGCGAGAAGAGGGGCTATCTAGAATCAGAAAGCCTTGGAATGTGAAAAGTTTTATGGTTGATGATGTGAAAAAAATTCTAGGATCTGATTATGAAAAATCATCAAAAGAAGTATTGATTGCCACTCAAATATGTCATCTATTAGCTCAAAATACAGATGGTAATCCTAGAAAAATAAAAAGATTTATAAATATGCTCTTGCTGAGATATGAGATTGCTAAAAATCGTGGTTTTGGAGATGAATTAGAACTTGCTATTTTGGCAAAGATGATGCTGGCAGAATATTATGCACCAGATTTTTATAAGACTTTACCTGATCATTTAGATTCTGAGGGTAAATGGGATGAAGTTCCAGAGATACTCAATGATATAAGAACAATGAGCGAAGGCGAAGAAAAGAATGGTACAGAAGAGAAAGAAAGATGGTATGATTGGAATTGGATTTGTAAATGGCTTGGTACAGATCCAGAAATTATGGATAAGGATTTAAGACCATATTATTATGCATGTAAAGAAAAAATTGATTACTTTTCAGGCCAGACTTTTAGAAATGATTTATCAGAAATTGTCGATTTACTTTTTAGGGATAAAATGATTATTGTGAGCCGTGTTGAGGATTTGAAAAACTTAACAAATCAAGAATCAGATCAAGTATTCGGGACTGTTACTCAAAAAATTATGGAAAAAGGTCAATTTGAAGTGAAACCTAAAGGTGTTGATGGTTTGACTATATTGGTACAGAATAGACCTGAACTTCGTAAAAAATTAATTGAGTTTATAGATTTTATTCCCGCAGATAAGGTGGGTGTATGGGTTTTACAGGGCTGGGACAAAGCTATTCCAAAAGATTGTGATGAAAGAAACAGATTAAATCAATATTTTGATAAACTGAAAAACAATGGTACTAAAGTTGTTAAAGAAGCTTTAAAAAAGATATGAGGTATTTAATAAATGGGAACATCAACACATAATGGAGGGCAAAAAGGTGGAACCCCTTTAGTACCTTCATGGCTGGATCAACTGGATACAAATCCGCAAAATGAGTCTGATGACAATGAAAGTCAAATGCCACCAGTAGGTGATGCAGATCGTTTTAGGACACCACGAGGAGAATTTACGAGGTATATAAATTCAGGAGGACGAAATAGAAGTTTAGGGCGTAAAAGTGTCTCCAATTATATAAGAAATTCTTTGGGTGGCAGTTCAAATGCAACACAAAGAATGGGATCTGCTAGAAACAGTTCCGCAAAGTTGTTGAATGTTGCAGGTATATTTGCGTCAGGTGGCGCAAAAGCCGTTGAACAGTATCTTTCTATAGAGAATCTCTCGCATAAGACAGCAAGTGAGGCATTGATAGCTATTACAGATTTTATCTGTCCAGATGGAGGGCCAGAAGATGAAGGAATTGCGAGATCAGCTTATATTTCCGCAATCGAAGAATCGCCGGAAATGGCCACAATTAGATTTGCGGATTTGACTTCAGAACAGATTATGGTAATCGTGGAACGGACTATGGCAAATGCGATATTTAATAGAATTACGAATGATATTGGTAATAAGATCATATTGTTGCCGCAAGATCGGGATATATCAGACAGCCTAATTGTTCAAATGAAGGAGTTTGTTAAAGGCGCAGTATCGGATGCTGTAATCAGTTTAGAGATCAAAGCTGGAAATATTCGACAAGAAGATTCTTTAAGGATAGTGGATCAAGTGTATAAAACAGCATTTGATATTATGGTAAGCGCAGGTGAAAATGAATGAATCGATATAAATTAAGAGCAAATTATGATATTGAAAATATAGATTCGCATAAAGTAGATGGTACAATTATTGTTGATGTGCCAATGCTTTCGAACGGAAAACTAAATTATGGATTAAGTAATGTTAAAAAGAGTTTATATAAAGAAAATATTTATCCGTCTGAAATTGGATTTGATATAATATCTCTTGCTACGATGGTTTATATGGCAGATACTCGAATTGAGAGAGCTGTACATGGGCAGGATTCATGGACAAGAGAAATTGAACTTGAAATTCCTGTGTCAAATATAGCATTATGGCAGACACAGATTTCTACAATTGAACGTATGTTAAAATTCCTTACGGGGGATTTATGGAAAATTGTGCTGTTCAATAGAACATGGAAATTTCATAATCCAGAGGAAGTTGGAGAAAAAACAGATAAGTATGATAAAGTGTCATTATTTTCAGGAGGTATGGATAGCCTTATAAGTACTATTAATCTGATGGAGAATAGGAAAAATACTCTGTTAATAAGCCATGCTGGTGAAGGTCTTACTAAAAACGCACAGGAGAATATTGTAAATAGATTTGATACGATATATCCAGATATTTTACATACTTGGTTGGACTTATGGATGGTATTTCCTAATAATTATATTCCGGAAGGTGGTAATGATAATAATACAAGAAGTAGATCATTTCTTTTTATTGGTTTTGGTATTTTTGCAATGACAGGTATTGATGATGTTAGCGAACTTATGGTTCCAGAAAATGGGTTGATTGCTTTGAATGTACCCTTGGATGAAACACGAGTTGGATCATTTAGTACAAGAACAACACATCCATTTTACCTTTCCTTATGGAATGAATTAATTTCAGGTTTAGATTTAAAAATGTACGTGATAAATCCATATTGGAATAAAACAAAGGGGGAAATGGCAGCAGAATGTAATAATAAAAAGGTTTTATATGAGACAATGAAAATGTCCTTCTCATGCTCGTCACCGGGAAAAGCCCGGTGGAGAGGTTTAAGCCCTCAGCACTGTGGTTATTGTGTTCCATGTATTATTAGAAGAGCTGCAATGCACAGAGCATTTGGAAATGATGAGACAATATATACGCAGATATCTATTTACGAAATGCAAAATAAAAATTCAGAGGGAATAGGAATTCAGCTACGTTCTTTTCAATATGCAATTGATAAAATAAAAAAAGATAGAGAATGTGCTTTATTATATATTCATAAGCCGGGTCCACTACCACAAAATGATGAGTATTTGAAAGAGCTGGCTGATACATATACCCGAGGGTTGTTGGAAGTAGATACTTTTATACAGGATAGTTTAGAAGAAGAGGACAAAGATAATGATTTGTGATGCACATTGTCATTTGGATTTAATGAATAATATGCTAGGGTTCATAAACGAAGTGAAAAATTCTGATATGAGTTTATTTGCAGTAGGAACTACACCGAGAGCATATAAGAGAGAAGTACAGTTTTGTAAAAATACTCAAAATATTTATGTAGGTTTAGGAATGCACCCGCAATTAGTATCCAGTGGTTATGATGATATACAGGTATTCAAAGAGTTTTTTGAACAAAATCATTATATCGGTGAGATAGGATTAGATTTTAGTAAAGGCTATATTCGGACTAAAGAAGCACAGATAGAAATATTTAGCGAAATTATCAGGCTATGTGAACAATATGGTGAAAAAGTGATTTCCATTCACTCACTTAAATCTGCAAATGCGGTAATTGAAATTTTAAAAACATATAAAAGGCAAAATAGTAATAAATATATTTTTCATTGGTTTACAGGTTCTATGTCACAATTAGAAAAAGCAATTGAATTAGGTTGCTATTTTTCGATTAATCCGAGGATGTTGAAAACAAAATCAGGAATAGAAGTGATAAAAACAGTGCCTATTGATCGTGTTCTACTAGAGACAGATGCTCCATTTGCATTTAAAAGTCAACATGTAAATGATATAGAAAAGGAACTCCAAAAAACTCTTTTAAAAATATCAGATATAGTTGGATTCGATATATCGGATATAATCTATAAAAATTTCAGAAATATATTTTGCTACTAAACATTTCTGCTATAACAATATGGATAGTGTCCTATCTGGCGGCTTAAAATTTAAATAGGCTGAGGAAATGTTTTAGATTTTATATTTATTTTAAGATTTATTGTTTAGAATAAAAAGTGGTAAATATAGAAAATGATTGAAAGATAAAGTGTAAGCACCTGAGCACCTATATGCATTCGTGGTTTCGCATTTCTGTGCCATAATTATAAACAAGTACTTTGCTCTAATTTTGCCAGAGAGCAAGAGTTTTACTTTATTTATGAGAAGTATCTTATACAGATAAAAACTATTTCAAAGAGGAATAATATAAACTGGTACAGGAATGCTGCTAGAGAGTGTTTTCTGGCTATATCGGTATTTGGAACATGATATCACAGCATGGATATATTGATTTTGATGAGCAAAAAGGGAAAAATATTTTTGTTAGATTATTCGAAATATTCGGGCAAAAGAAAAGATTGCTGGTTTAAAGGGATATCAGTTTATATCGATAGTCTTTATTTTACAAGTTAATCCGTGAACAGTAACTATTAAATACTGATATTTTTTTGTTAGTTGAGAGTAGGTAGAATAGTATTTAACTTACGAAAGGAGATTTTTATCTCTAGAGAAGACCAATATATTACCTCAAACTTTCAGGAAATATTTGTATTACAGTCAATGGGTGCTTACTTCTGGTATGTTTGTATAGGATTGACAATGTATACATGAGATGTATAATGATAATGTGTCACTGTGGGCCAATAGGTAGGCCGCTCACCTTTATTGTATCAATATAGATACCATTAAAGTGAGAGATATGTGTTCGAATCACATCGGTGGCATTATTTTTGTATATATAAAGAGGTGAGAATTTGGATATAAATCGTAGTACTGCTTTAAAATGTTTTAAAAATGAAATTGGTCAAGCTAATCATATGCTAATTACTATTATGGTAGGATTGGATGGAATAGTTCCATATCAGGTAGAGGCACAGGAGGAATTTCATACGTCTTGGAATCCAAAGTCTAAAAAGAAATCTGTTGAAAGGAGCAAAGTCTTTGCTAAAAAAGCTACAATGGCTTGGTTGGTGGACTGTATAGATATGTATTTGCGATTGATTAATCAGTCTCCCCTGTTAATTGATAGCAAACAATTAAAACAGTCTATAGATAGTAAGGAGAATAGTCGGAGTGTTTATAAAAGAATAAATATTATTTGTAGTCACTACAATATACAATCAATAGATTATGCTTTGGTAGATTTGCTAATATGCTGGAGAAACAGACTGACTCATTTTCAAGCAGAAAATGATATAATGTCGAATAATAGAAAAATTTTGCAGAATAATGTGGAAAACATTAAGGAAAAACATTGCGGATTGGATGCAAATCAAACATTAGAATCTTTTGACAATTGTGCATTTCCAACATTTAAAGAAATTACCTCGTTTGTCCGGGCATCAATTAATTTGATATCTGAATTTGATAAGTGTTTACTTAATGATATAAATTTAGTTACATATGCTGATAGAATTATTGTAAAATATCTAAATGATAGAAAAGAGTATAGATTGAATAATATTTTTTCTAAAGACTCACAGACTGCAGAAAAATCACTTCGGCAAATTCTCTTTCAAAATGGATTTATATCAGAAAATCCAAATGATGTAGATGAATTTTGTAAAAATATTTCTAATTTAAGTGTTCAAAATGCAAAAGAAGCTTTATTAAACGGAACATTTTTATTCGAGAAGAGCTGTTAAATAGTATTCAAAAATAGTTGTATAAATAATATGGCAAGTGATGTTACTAAGCTTAAGATAAAAGGAGACAAAAGAAAATGAACAAACAACAATTAGCTACGAAAATTTGGGAATCAGCAAATAAAATGCGTTCCAAGATCGAGGCAAATGAATATAAAGATTATATATTGGGGTTTATTTTTTATAAATTTCTCTCGGAAAAAGAAGTAAAATATTTAAAAGAAAATGATTGGACAGACGAATATCTTCCGGAACTTACAGAGGAAGATGATGAAACGGTAGAAAGTGTTCAAAAAAATATAGGGTACTTTATTTCCTATGAGAATTTATTTTCCACTTGGCTTAAAAAAGGTAAGGACTTTAGCGTACAGGATGTAAGAGATGCGCTGTCAGCCTTCAGTCGTTTGATTAATCCAACTCATAAGAAAGTGTTTGAGGGGATTTTTGATACCCTTCAGACTGGTCTTTCTAAATTGGGAGATAGTGCCGCTTCACAATCAAAAGCCATTAGTGACTTAATCCAACTGATTAAAGATATTCCGATGGATGGTAAACAGGACTATGATGTTTTGGGCTTTATATATGAATATCTGATTAGTATGTTTGCGGCAAATGCAGGGAAAAAAGCAGGTGAGTTTTATACTCCGCACGAAGTGTCTGTGCTGATATCTGAAATTGTGGCTAATCATTTGAAAGACAGAACTGAGATTAAAATATATGATCCGACAAGTGGTTCTGGTTCGCTGCTTATCAATATCGGTAAGAGTGCAGCTAAATTCATGGAAAATGAAAACAACATCAAGTATTACGCCCAAGAGTTAAAACAAAATACATATAACATAACACGTATGAATTTAGTTATGCGTAATATTTTACCAGATAATATTGTTACGAGAAATGCGGATACCTTAGAAGATGATTGGCCTTTTTTTGAGGATAACGATCCGAGTGGAACATACAATCTATTGCCTGTTGATGCAGTAGTATCAAATCCACCGTATTCTCAAAACTGGAACCCAACGGATAAAGAAACCGATCCTCGTTATTCTGATTATGGTCTTGCACCTAAAGGAAAAGCTGATTATGCATTTTTACTGCATGATTTGTATCACGTTAAAAGCAACGGTATTATGGCAATCGTTCTTCCTCATGGGGTGTTATTCCGTGGTGGTGAAGAAGGGGAAATTCGTAAAAATTTAATCGAAAAAGATAAAATTGATGCCATTATTGGCTTACCTGCAAATATTTTTTATGGCACTGGTATTCCGACCATTATTATGGTCTTAAAACAAAAACGTTCTGATAATGGTGTTTTAATTATTGATGCGTCCAAAGGCTTTGTGAAAGAGGGGAAGAACAATAAACTTAGAGCTTGTGATATTAAAAAAATTGTAGATGTGGTGACAGAGCGTGAAAGTATAGAGCATTTTTCAAAAATTGTAAGCAAAGAAGAGATTAGAAAAAATGATTATAATCTGAATATTCCGAGATATGTGGATTCATCGGAAAAGGAAGAGTCCTGGGACATCTATGCCTCAATGTTTGGTGGTATCCCTGTGTCTGAATTAGACGGACTAAAAGAATACTGGAGAGCATTTCCAAATTTAAAAGAAAAATTATTTGAACAGATATCTTCTGCTTATTGTAAGCTTACAACAGATGACGTAAAGAAGGCCATTAAACAGCATAATGATATTTCAGTATTCAAAGATAAATATATCAACGTGTTTAGTGGCATTGAAAAATTTTTGTATCATGAGCTTATTGAAAACATGGGGACGCTAAACATCTCTCAAACGGAGCAGATTTTAGCTGACGACATTTTTACCAGATTATCGAATATTCAATTGATAGATAAATATGAAGCATATCAACTTCTTGATGATGCCTGGAATAAGATTGCTGTTGATTTGGAAATGGTACAAACGGAAGGATTTGAAGCGGTAAAAATAGTGGATCCAAATATGGTTATGAAAAAGAAAAAAGGGAAAGACGAAGAAGTACAGGAGGGCTGGATTGGTCATATTTTGCCGTTTGATCTTGTCCAGAATATCCTACTTATTGATGATAAAAATGTGCTGAAAGAGAAAGAAAATCGATTATCTGAGATTAGTTCGGAGTATGAAGAGATTATCGATTCTTTGACAGAAGAAGAAAAAGAAGCAGATTTTGTCAATGATGCAAAAGACAATTTTATTACTGCAGAGCTAAAAAAAGTACTGAAATCTAATAGCCTTGATTCAGAAATCATGGATAAACTGCGTGCTGCAAATGCTATTATTGTAGAAGAAAAAGCATTGAAAATAGAGATTAAAAAGCTTTCTGCACAATTGGAAAGTAAAACAAAAGAAACCATTGAAAGTCTTACAGATGAACAGGCAATCGAGCTTTTAAAAGAAAAATGGATTACACCACTTGTTGAAAATCTGATGAAATTGCCAGATCATATGGTAAATGATTTGGTTTCTGAAATAGATCGTCTTGCTAAAAAATATGACACAACATTTGAACAGGTAGAAAATGAAATAGCAGAAACAGAAAAATCGCTTTGCTTGATGGTGGATGAGCTTTGCGGAAATGAATTTGATATGTTAGGTCTAAATGAATTTAAAAAGTTGCTTGGAGGTGAATGACATGGAACAAAAGAAAAAAACACCTCAAGTTAGATTTAAAGGATATGATGATACTTGGGAACAGCGTAAGCTGGGAGACATTGCTGATATTGTAGGTGGTGGAACGCCCAGCACTTCAAATGATGATTATTGGGACGGAGATATTGATTGGTATGCTCCTGCCGAAATTGCCGATCAAATTTATGTCTCTTCAAGTGAAAGAAAAATTACTCAGCAAGGGTATGAGAATAGCTCTGCTAAAATGCTTCCTGTCGGAACGGTGCTGTTCACTTCTCGTGCAGGCATCGGGAAAACGGCGATTTTATGTAAGGAAGGTTGTACTAATCAGGGCTTTCAATCAATCGTTCCTCATGAAAATATGCTTGATCCATACTTCATCTTTTCAAGAACAGATGAGCTAAAAAGATACGGAGAAATAAAGGGTGCTGGCTCAACATTTGTAGAGGTGTCTGGTAAACAAATGGCGAGTATGGAGCTTATGATGCCTAAAACAATAGAAGAACAAAATGCAATCGGTTCGTATTTTCAAAACCTCGATCATATCATCACCCTTCACCAGCGTAAGTATGATCAATTAATTAAGATGAAAACAGCGATGTTGGAAAAAATGTTTCCGAAAAATGGTTCTTTGTATCCAGAAATCAGATTTGAAGGATTTACTGGCGCTTGGGAACAGCGTAAGCTAGGAGATATTTATGGATCAATTGGAAATGCATTCGTAGGAACAGTCACTCCATACTATGTAGAGGATGGACATTTTTATTTGGAATCTAACAATGTAAAGGATGGACAGATAAATTATAACTCTGAGATTTTCATAAATGATGAGTTTTATGAAAAGCAAAAAGACAAGTGGTTGCACACTGGAGATATGGTAATGGTTCAATCTGGACATGTTGGACATGCCGCTGTAATTCCTGAAGAATTGGATAACACAGCAGCTCATGCTTTAATTATGTTTAGAAATCCAAAAGAGAAAATTGAATCATATTTTTTGAATTACGAATATCAGACTGAGAATTCAAAAAAGAAAATAGAAAATATTACGACAGGTAATACAATAAAACATATTCTTGCATCTGATATGCAGAAATTTGTTGTTGATGTTCCAACGTATGCGGAGCAGAAAGCAATTGCTGATTATTTTCAGCATCTTGACAACCTCATCACCCTTCACCAACGTAAGTTAGAGAAGTTAAAGAACATAAAAAAAGCTTGTCTTGAAAAGATGTTTGTTTAAAAAGGGGGAATTCAAATGGCTTTTGATAAAGAATCAGACTTTGAGCAGGCCGTGATAAAGTTGCTGTCACAAAATGGATGGAGCAGTAAGGTTTTAAAAAATTATAGCGAACAAGATTTGCTGAGAAACTGGGCAGAGATTCTTTTTGAAAATAATAAGGATATTGATAGATTGAACAATTGCCCTCTTACTGACAGTGAGATGCGGCAGATTATAGAGCAAATAGAAACTTTGAAAACTCCTTTGAAGTTAAACGGATTTATTAATGGTAAGAGTGTGTCTGTTGTAAGGGATAACCCGGACGATACCTTGCATTTTGGAAAAGAAGTAAGCCTTAAAATATATGATCGTAGAGAGATAGCAGGTGGTGACAGCTGTTATCAAATTGTACAGCAGCCGAAATTTCCTACGAAATCAAAGATATTAAATGATCGCCGTGGGGATTTAATGCTGTTGATTAATGGGATGCCAGTGATACATATTGAACTGAAAAAAAGCGGGATTCCTGTCAGCCAGGCATATCATCAAATAGAAAAATATTCTCATGAGAGTATTTTTACAGGCTTATTCTCTTTAGTACAGATTTTTGTTGCAATGACGCCAGAAGAAACCGTATATTTTGCAAACCCTGGCAAAGAAGGAACTTTTAATCCGGATTACTATTTCCACTGGGCAGACTTTAACAATGAGCCTATAAATGAGTGGGACAAAATTATTTCTACTTTGCTTTCCATTCCTATGGCCCATCAGTTGATTGGTTTTTATACTGTCGCAGATGATTCTGATGGAGTGTTAAAAGTCATGCGTAGTTATCAGTATTATGCGGCAAGTGCTATTTCTGATAAGGTGGCAAAGACGAAATGGGACGATACAAATCAGCTTGGCGGATTTGTATGGCATACAACGGGTTCAGGAAAAACAATGACAAGTTTTAAATCTGCTCAACTGATTGCAAGCTCTAAAGACGCTGACAAAGTTGTTTTTTTAATGGACAGAATAGAGTTAGGGACGCAATCATTAAAAGAATACAGGGGATTTGCCAACGAAAATGAGGATGTTCAGGAAACCGAAAATACAGGTGTGCTTATCACAAAATTAAAAAGTAGTAATCCGGCAGATACACTGATTGTAACTTCGATTCAAAAAATGAGCAATATCAAAGAGGAGAACGATGGTCTGAACGAAAAAGACATTGAAACGATAAACCAGAAACGTATTGTGTTCATTGTGGATGAGGCACATCGCTCTACCTTTGGTGATATGCTCATCACCATAAAAAATACTTTTCCAAAGGCTATCTTTTTTGGATTTACCGGGACACCGATTCACGAGGAAAATCAAAAGAAAAAGAACACCACAACAACGGTATTTGGAAATGAGCTTCACAGGTACAGTATTGCAGATGGAATACGTGACAAAAATGTTTTGGGGTTTGATCCTCATAAAGTGATGACTTTTAAAGATAAAGATGTACGAAAAGCAGTTGCTTTAGAAAAAGCGAAGGCTCAAAACGAGCAAGAGGCAATAGAAGACCCGAAAAAGAGTAAAGTATATTATAAATATATGGATAAGACCAAAGTACCAATGGCAGGATATAAAGATGAGCTTGGTGGATATGTTAAAGGAATTGAGGATTATCTTCCTAATTCTCAATATCGCACAGAAGAGCATATCAATGCTGTGGTGAAAGATATACTGGAAAATTGGGTTACACTCAGTCATAATGGCAAATTTCATGCAATTTTTGCAACAAGTAGCATCCCAGAGGCGATAACCTATTATTCTGTGATAAAAAATGCAAGTTCAAATTTAAAAGTAACTGCTTTATTTGATCCCAATATTGATAATAATGGTGGTGCTGTGTATAAAGAAGAAGGACTGTCTCAAATTATTAAAGACTATAAAGATTGTTATGGACAAAATTTTACGATTCCAACATTTGCGAAAATGAAAAAAGATATTTCAGCACGTTTGGCCCATAAAAAACCTTATGAGAGAATAGAAAGAGAGCCAGACAAACAAATTGATCTTCTTATCGTGGTCGATCAAATGCTGACAGGTTTCGATTCAAAGTGGATTAACACGCTTTATTTGGATAAAATGTTGGAATATGAAAATATAATACAAGCATTTTCTCGCACAAATCGTTTGTTTGGCCCGGATAAACCCTTTGGTACAATCAAATTTTATCGCAGACCGCACACAATGGAAAAAAACATTGAAGCAGCTGTAAAATTGTATTCCGGAGAAAAACCATGGGGATTGTTTGCACAACATCTTCCTGAAAATTTGAAGGCGATGAATGATATTTTTGAAGAAATATCTTTACTTTTTTCAAATGCGGGTATTGATAACTTTGAGAAACTGCCAACAGATATTACTGTATGTCGGAAATTCGCAAAATGTCTGAAAGAATTAAATGACCATTTAGAGGCTGCTAAAATTCAAGGTTTTAAGTGGGATGTATTAAGTTATCAAGATAATGAATCTGGAGAAGTTATAGATATGCTTTTTGATGAGCAACAATATTTAGTTTTAGTTTTGCGTTATAAAGAGTTGGCGTCAGGAGAAGGCACATCAGGTATCAGTGATGATGTACCTTATGACCTTGTAAGTTATATTACAGAAATTGATACAGGTGTAATTGACTCAGATTACATGAATTCCCGCTTTGAAAAGTATATGAAGTTGTTGCAGTTAGATGGAGCAACACAGGAGTCGATTGAACAGGCGGAAACTGAGTTGCACAAAACATTTGCAATGCTTTCTCAGGAGGAACAGAGATATGCAGATATTTTCCTGCACGATATACAACGTGGGGAGGTACAGGTAGAAGTAGGAAAAACTTTCAGAGACTATATTACAGAATACCAGTCTAAAGCAAAAAATGATCAAATTCAAAAAATTGTAACCGCTTTGGGCGTGAATGAAAGTATGCTGCGTAATATCATGAGCCTTAAATTAAATGTAAATAATATTAATGAGTTTGGTAGATTTGATGAACTGAAAAAGACAGTTGACAAAGAAAAAGCCAAACAATATTTTGAAGCATTGGAGGGAAAAAAGCTGATTCCACCTAAAGTAAATATTAAGATAGACAATTTGCTGAGGGATTTTATTTTATCGGATGGTATTGATATTCAATTGGCAGCTAATAAAAACAAAGAAACATTCTCATATTCAGAAGAGATAATGAATACTGAATCAATGTTGAAAGTTGCCGAAAAAAGTGAATATGGGAAAAAGTAGTAAAAAAATATGAGGATACATAGGGGGAGAATGAAAAATGAAGAAATTCAAGAAATATAATATAGATCCTACGGATGAGAATATATTAAAAGCTTTGGAAAGTGATACATACGAAAGAGCAACGCATATAAAAAATTTTATTGAAGGGTTGGATTTAATCGATACAAATATGTTTATCAGCTTGGATGCAAGATGGGGAGAAGGAAAAACTTTCTATATAAGACAAATGGAAATGACATTAAGATATTTATCAAAAAAGCATTTTGGAAAGGATGTAACGGAATTAGAGCCGTACTTTTCAAAATCTCGGTTAAAAACTATTGAATTGGAAAACACATATTTACCAATTTATTATAATGCATGGTTATATGATTATCATAAAGATCCATTGATGTCTTTAACATATGTGCTTGTAAAAGAATGTGGAAAATACGTGTCAACGGTTATGGATAATAGTAGTATAAAAGATAAATTTTTATCATTATTGTCTTCATTTTCTTTAACATTTCCGTTTTTGCAAATATCAGGAGATTGGAAAAATATTAAGGAAAATTTAAACGGGAAAGATATATTGGAAGAAATAAAAACCGCAGAAGAAATTCATTGAATATTACGGTGCGGCGGAGCCGCCTGTCCGGTGTGGCGAGAGCCACCTGTCCGGACTAACGGAGCCACCTATTGATAGTTACTCGGCCTGAGCAGGATCCAGACCATATACCTCTCTCATGGAAAGGTCTTTTGATGGATCGATGCTCTCGATGTTGATTTTATATGAATCGTATGAAATGCGATCCATGATGGCATCTGCAAGAGTGCTCTCACCGCTGCAGATCTGCTGGTACCACTCGCTTTCCCGGAACTGGGAGCAGAAGATGGTCGATGACTTCTTCCTGCGTTTGTGGATCAGTTCAAAAAGATTTCTGGCTTCGGACTCGGTCAGCTTGAGCAGGAGCCATTCATCAATAATTAACAGAACCGGTTTCGTGTACTTCTTGAGTACGTTGGTAAATGTACCGGCATCCCTGGCTGCCTGCAGATCCAGCAACAAATCCGGAAGGCGGACATATTTCACAGTGTAATAGTGTTTACATGCCTCCATACCGAAAGCACATGCCATATAGGTCTTACCGCTTCCGGTGGCACCGGTAATAAAAATGTTGCGGTACTCTGAGATGTATTCACAGGTTGCCAGACGGCTGATCAAGGCTTTGTTCAGCTTCCGGCCGGATTGATAGTCGATGGCTGCGATGCTGGCGTCTGGCTGCTCCAGTTCTGCCTGACGGATCAGCCTTTTCAGGCGGTTGTTTTTCCGGTTTGTATACTCAACATCAACCAGCATGCCGAAGCGGTCTTCAAACGGAACTTCCTTCATTGCAGAATCATTCATCTGGATCCGGAATGCATCTGCCATGGATGACAGGCGCATCTCGATAAGTTTATCAATGGTACTCTGATTGGTCATGATCTTTTACCTCCGTAGTATCTGGCACCTCTTGTAATGCCACGTGCCTGTGATTGCGTCTCAGATGAAATGGAATCCAGATTCTGGAAAACAGGATCGGAATCCTCTTTCATGGCAGCTAATAAATTTTTGATACTTTTATAACTGGGTGTTCTGGAATAAAGGAGCGCTCTTGAACAAGCTTCTTCCAGTTTGCTGGGAGAATGCTTCTCAGCCAGTTTCAGCAGCCCCATACAGCTTCTGTAAGTCTGCTGTTCCACCCTGCCGGAGGTCAGGATTGCATCAACCACCTTCCTTGTGTTGATTCCAATCGAATCTGCCCATCTGCGGAAACGGTCACCGTTCCATTCCAGATATTTCTGATGATCTGGCGGCATATGTTCCATTACCGTGGAGTATTGGCCGCTCCTGCCATGGAGACGGCGATGCGAGGCAATCCGGTTGTGATGATAAAATATTTCAATCGTTGTTTCTGTTATGCGCACATCGACCTTATCTTTGATATACTGATAAGGCACGGAGTAGTACATCTTGTCTACTGCGATGTGATAGTTGAACTGGACAGTGGCCTGTTTCCGCTCCGCCAGTTCGAAGGGTGTGGCAGGCAACGGTGCCAGCAATGGCTTTTCTTCCCCAAGAAATAAACTGAGCCTGCTACAATCCTTCTTTTGAAACTTTCTTGCATTGTAGGCATCCAGCTTTTCGCGGATCGCAGCGTTTAATTCTGCAAGAGAGAAAAACTGTTCATTGCGGAGGGCTGCAGTGATCCATGTGGAGATCTTACCAACGGAACCTTCCACATTTGGTTTATCCTTGGGCTTCCGGACTCTTGCCGGAATAATGGCGATATTATAATGTTCTGCCATCTCATGATAAGTAGTGTTCAGCACGGTCGTATACCAGTCGCTTTTCGAAGGGTTCACTGCCGTAGAACAGTTATCAGGAATAAGCATCGGTGTAACGCCGCCGAAGAATTCAAACATCTGGATATGCGCTTTGATCCAGTTGTCTGTCTTCTGGTTCAGGTATGCCTTTACAAAGGTATACTGGCTGTAAGTAAGGACTCCTACAAATATCCATGCCTCCGTGATCTCACCGGTGTCTGGATCGATGAGCTGTGCCGGATCACCGGCCCAATCTACTTCGATCTGCTCACCCGGTTTCCGTGGGATGTGCATGGTTGCCCTGCGTTTTTCTTCATCCTTCTGAATGTAGTAGCAGAACTGGGAATACATGAGAGGTTCTTCGCCATTCATACGGCATTCCTCACAGTATTCTACCCATAGGAGCTTCTTATTGACTCCATTACGCAGGAGTTCTCTGCGGATGTAGTCATAATCAGGCATCCGTTTATTGGTTGCTGATTTTGTCTTGGGGAAAAGCATTTCCTCAAGTGTGCTGTCGGTCATGTCATGATCCAGTGGCCAGGAAAGTTTTATTTCCGCAGCCTTTTTGACGACCTTAGCAACTGTGTTACGGGACACACCGCAACTATGTGCGATGTTCCGTTCGCTGAATCCTAAGCTTTTTAGGCGAAGGATCTCTCGGTATTTGGTCATAATGGTGACCTCCTTTAACTGTATTCACATCAGACGATGTGTTCTTACAGTATAAAGGAAATCTATGTAATAGAGCCTAAAGTGGCTCTGAATTACCGGAATATGTGGCTCTCATTCTCCGGAATGGTGGCTCTCAAAGTCCGGACAGGTGGCTCAAAGAGCCCCGGAATAATCATTCATGAAACAGTAAAACAAATTTTAAATGAAATAATTGTCGAAAATGCTTGTAAATTAGTTATATTTATTGATGAATTAGATAGATGTAGACCTAATTATGCAATTGAGACATTAGAACGTATAAAACATTATTTTGATGATGAACGTATAATTTTTGTTGTATCTGTAAACAAAGAACAATTAGTTCATACAATTTCTAATTTTTATGGAGATTCATTTGATTCAACAGGGTATCTGAACAAGTTTTTTGATATGAATATTTATCTTCCGGAAATACCGCAATACTCAAAAAGAAGTACTATATTGCAGACAAACCAAGGACAGTATCATTTAAAGAAAATAACCGAGGAATTAGGGGAATATTATAATTTATCATTGCGTGATATGATTATTTTTCACCAAAATATAGAAAGTACATCTACACAGCGTTGTAATGATTATTCTAAAGAAGGTTGCATTTTATCTATATTTATACCAATAATATTAGCGTTAGATATAGTGAATCAAACAGAAAAAAAGAGATTTTTGGAAGGGGAAGGAGGTACATTTAAAAAGTTGTGTCAGAATCTTCCTAGTCTGCGAAAATTAATTTGCCTTTTTGGAGACAAGAGTGGAAATGATAATGAAGACTATCGGGTTGGGTTTGAAAAAATCTATGAGGTATATGAGTGTGCCTTTGCTCCAAATAAGACATATGAGGGTGAATTAGATATATCTCGTGATTTAAAAGAAATATGTATTCAGGTATGTAATGGAGAATAAAAAAGTTTTGGCAAATGTCAACTTCGTAGAAGATATTTTTTATGCTTGTTTCTTTTATAAAAAATTGTATAGATTTATTATATAGGGGATTACACAACTAGAAGCTGGAAATAGACTAATGTAGGTGTATTATTGAACAAGGAGAAGGAGCAGAATGAATTTTTTTAAAAGATTTAATGATTATAGTTGTATTTATGACAATAAAAAAGCATTGACGACATTGTCTCATTATACTAATTCAATAGATGCCGCGCTAAATATTTGCAAAGGTTGTTTTTGGATGACAGAGATCATGGATTTTGGAAATGATGATCCTAAAGAAGGGGTTCTTATTTTAGAAAAGGTTTTTGATTACATACAAAATAATATAGAGAGTCCAGAAATTAAGAAATATGTGACTGAATTTATAGGAGATGAACAATCAAGAAAAAAGTTTCTGAAAGATGATCATGCTACATTTGTGTTATCTACTTGTAAAAATAATAATTCAAACAAAATGTGGGAAAATTATGCAAAGGAAGAAGGGTATAGGATTGAAATAGATTTTAAATAATTTTGGGAATCAATAAGTGTTTCGATTAAAGGATTAAACAAAAAGGATAGGAATAATGAGATTGTTAAATATGCTCCTATAATTTATGAAGAGAGGAAACAAGAAAATATTGTAATGAAAGAATATATGGATCTGATAAACTCACAAGCCTTTGGAATAGTACTGAAGGAAAAAGTAAAATATACATTACAGCATTTGATGTATGTGGGGAATTTTTATAAGGATAGTTATTTTTTTGAGGAAGAAGAAGTTCGTTTTTTGATTAACACAATGATATATAGAGATGGGGGTATTGTAGATCTAATGCCAAAAAGGGAACTTAATAAAAATAATAATAAACATTATATTGAAATAAAGTTTGATCCGATGGCGATTATATTGGTAGAATGTAAAAACGAAAAGGCAAAAATTGAATTTTTATCAAAATCAGGCGTTGAATGGAAAAACAAGGTTAAAGTGTTATCGAAATAGCAATTCTACTAAGATCCATATTTTTTGAAAAATATTAACACTTACTCTTGTTATCGAAGTGTCGTCCTTTTCTAATTTTATAGTATATCAGTGTTGCAAATTGGATATTATGAATATATTATGGAACGTTTAAATGGGGGCCTTTTCTATTTTATAAAAATTAATATTTTTTACTTGTTATGAATGATAATCATCAAATATATTTAAGTTGTGGGTTTAATAAAAGATAGATATAATTATATCAAAAACTTAGGGGTGATTTTGGTGCATAAAGGTTCTACAAATGATATGAGGTTTCGTTTTGAGAAAATTGTTGCAGATATATTTGACAGTTATAATTTTACGACTAAGTTAACTTCAGGAACCAATATTAGAGGATATGATATATTAGCAAAGAAAAACAATATGAATTATATAGTTGAAGTAAAATTCTCACGGACTAATCAAATGCCTAATTCAACTTTATTTGATACTGCTTGTCGGCTAAAAGTATTTTGTGGAAACGGAGATATATCAAATCTCAATACCCCTGTTTTAGTTGTTGGGGCAAAGATTATTTCTAATCTTCGTAAAAGAATAGAAAATATTGGAGTGGTTGTTCTTGATATCCAAAATCTTCTATTTCTTGTACGAGATAATGAGGATCTCAAAGGTGAATTATTATCAATACTTGACTTTTCTGTCAATGACCTTTTACCAGACAAACCTAACACACAAATATTTAAACAGGGACATGAATTTGTCGCGCCATCTAAGACAAAGGGTGAACTTCTAAAAGAACGTGTATCTAATTGGAAAAATTCTATTGGTAATGCCGCATATGAGGATTTATGTTTTGAAACTTTAAACTACTTATTTAATGATGAATTATCTTTATGGCATAGACAAAAAACTTCGAGTTCTCAATTATACAGATTTGATTTAATCTGCAAAATAAAAGACGGTGATGTAAGCGGTTTATGGACAACCATATTGCAATGTTTTAATAGCAAATACATTATTTTTGAATTTAAAAATTATAAAGAAAAAATTACCCAAAAAGAGATATATACTACAGATAAATATTTGTACCTAAAAGCTTTAAGGGGAGTGGCAGTCCTGGTTTCTTGTAAAGGTGCTTCTACAAATGCCAATAAAGCAATTAGAGGCACTCTGCGTGAAAATGGAAAATTAATTATAAGTGTTAGCAATGCAGATCTTCTTAAAATGATTGATATAAAAATGAATGAAGGGGTTCCCGCTGATTATTTATATCAAAAATTTGATGAATTACTTATTGACTTGGAGAAATAAAATAACCTTTCTTGGAAAAATCTTTTTAAAAAGTTTAATTAGTTTTTGAAAATTGAGTTTTTTCAAAGGTCAAAAAAATAAAGTATTTAGCACTCGTCCCTTGACTTGGCTAACAAACTGTGTTATAAAATATGCAGAGGTTGTTATAGAAAGAATATAACAGCTTCTGCATATATGTTTTTATGCGAACATTTTTCAATCATTATTCCAAAGTAAGGAGGAATGAGCATGAATATTAATAAATTTACCCAGAAGTCTCTGGAAGCAGTGAATCAGTGTGAGAAGCTTGCCTATCAGTATGGCAATCCGGAGATTGACCAGGAGCATTTCCTGTACAGTCTCCTTACCATAGAAGACAGCCTGATTCTCAAGCTTATTGAGAAAATGGAAGTGAATAAAGAGGCGTTTTTGTCTCAGACCCAGCAGCTGATCGAGAAGAAGCCGAAGGTGTCCGGCGGACAGGTTTATATCAGCAAGAGTTTAAATGAGGTGCTGGTCAGTGCGGAGGACGAGTCCAAAGCCATGGGCGATGAGTATGTGTCTGTGGAGCATCTGTTCCTGTCGCTGCTGAAGCATCCGAATAAGGAAATTAAGAAGCTGTTTCAGGCGTACGGCGTGACCAGGGAGCGTTTTCTGCAGGCGCTGTCTACTGTGAGAGGCAATCAGAAGGTTGTGAGCGATAATCCGGAGGCAACCTATGAGACGCTGGAGAAATACGGTTATGATCTGGTGGAGAGAGCGAGACAGCAGAAGCTTGATCCGGTCATCGGCCGTGACGGCGAGATAAGAAATGTAGTGCGGATTCTTTCCAGAAAGACCAAGAATAACCCGGTACTGATCGGTGAGCCTGGCGTTGGAAAGACTGCCGTTGTGGAAGGACTGGCGCAGCGTATCGTCAAGGGCGATGTGCCGGAGTCCCTGAAGGATAAAAAGGTATTTGCCCTCGATATGGGTTCCCTGGTGGCGGGCGCCAAATACCGGGGCGAGTTTGAGGAGCGTCTGAAAGCGGTGCTGGAGGAGATTAAGGCCAGCGACGGACAGATTCTGCTGTTCATTGATGAGCTGCATACCATCGTGGGCGCCGGTAAGACGGAAGGCGCCATGGATGCCGGTAACCTGCTGAAGCCGATGCTGGCAAGGGGCGAGCTGCATTGTATCGGCGCCACAACTCTCAATGAGTATCGTCAGTACATTGAAAAGGACGCTGCTCTGGAGCGTCGTTTCCAGCCGGTCATGGTGGATGAGCCGACAGTGGAGGATACCATTTCCATCCTGAGAGGTCTGAAGGATCGTTACGAGGTGTACCACGGAGTCAAGATCACGGACTCTGCGCTGGTAAGTGCAGCGGTGCTGTCCAACCGGTACATTTCTGACCGGTTCCTGCCGGATAAGGCCATCGACCTGGTGGATGAGGCCTGTGCCATGATCAAGACAGAGCTTGATTCTCTGCCGACGGAGCTGGATGAGGTGCAGAGAAAGATCATGCAGCTGGAGATTGAGGAGGCGGCTCTTAAGAAGGAGACCGACCGTCTCAGTCAGGAGCGTCTGGCGGATCTGCAGAAGGAATTGGCGCAGATGCGGGAGGATTTCCAGATTCAGAAGGCAACCTGGGATCAGGAGAAGTCCGCCGTGGAACGTGTTTCCAAGATTAAGGAAGAGATTGAGGCGCTGAATAACGAGATTCAGATTGCTCAGCGCAATTATGATCTGAATAAGGCCGCCGAGCTGCAGTACGGTAAGCTGCCGGAGCTGCAGAAACAGCTGGCGGAAGAGGAAGAGAAGGCGAAGAGGGACGATGCTTCTCTGGTGCATGAGAGTGTCACCGATGAGGAAATCGCCAAGATTATCAGCCGATGGACGGGCATCCCGGTCGCCAAGCTGACCGAGAGCGAGAGGAACAAGACCCTGAACCTGGATAAGGAGCTTCACAAGAGAGTGGTCGGCCAGGACGAGGGAGTGGAGAAAGTGACGGAGGCCATCATTCGTTCCAAGGCCGGTATCAAAGATCCGACCAAGCCGATCGGTTCTTTCATGTTCCTGGGCCCGACTGGTGTCGGAAAGACAGAGCTTGCCAAAGCGCTGGCAGAGAGCTTGTTTGATAATGAGCAGAACATGGTTCGGATTGATATGAGTGAATATATGGAGAAGTATTCTGTGTCCCGTCTGATCGGAGCGCCTCCTGGATACGTAGGATACGAGGAGGGCGGTCAGCTCACCGAGGCAGTCAGAAGAAAACCGTACTCCGTTGTTCTGTTTGATGAGATCGAGAAGGCCCATCCGGATGTGTTCAATGTGCTGCTGCAGGTGCTTGACGATGGACGGATTACTGATTCTCAGGGCAGGACCGTAGACTTTAAGAACACGATTCTCATTATGACGTCCAACATCGGTTCCCAGTATCTGCTGGACGGCATCGGCGAGGACGGAAGTATCCGTCCGGAGGCGGAAGATATGGTCATGAACGACCTGCGTGCTCATTTCCGTCCGGAGTTCCTGAACCGTCTGGATGAGATCATCATGTTTAAACCGCTGACCAAAGACAATATCGGCGGCATTATTGAACTGATGCTTTCGGATGTCAATAAACGTCTTGCAGACCGGGAGCTGAGCATTGAACTCAGCGACGCGGCAAAGGATTTCGTCATCGAGCATGGCTACGAGCCGGCTTATGGCGCCCGTCCGCTGAAGCGTTTCCTGACCAAGCATGTGGATACGCTGGCAGCCAGATTGATTCTGGAAGGAAATGTACGGGAAGGCGACGTTATTCTCATTGATGAGCAGGGTGGAAAGCTTATGGCTTCCGTGAAAGGACAATAGAATAATAAAAAGACGGTATTCCCCGGTTGTGACCAGCAGCCGGGGAATATTTTTTGGAAAAATGTTCCACACGGATTGCGTTGCGGCGGAGTGGCAGATGTTACTGGGGCGACTTGCCGCAGGCGATAATTCCGCTTGCAAAAAACAGGTTGCCATCCCCCGGACGAATGGATATAATGAAATCGCAATGATACATTTGAAGAAATGTACAGACGTACAGGAAGGGCAGGATAAAGATATGGCAAATTTTGCATCCGATAAGAAAGAGTTAAACTGGGCGGTTTTGGGAACCGGCGTCATCGCCAATCAGATGGCGTCTGCTCTGGCAGACATGGGACGACAGCTTTACGGCGTGGCGAACCGTACCTATGAGAAGGCCGTTACATTTGCGGAGAAATACGGAGTACAGAAGGTGTTTCCGACCTACGAGGCGGTTTTTGATGATCCGGAAGTGGATGTGGTGTACATTACCACGCCGCACAACACCCATTATCCGTATATGAAGGCGGCGCTGGAACATGGAAAGCATCTGTTCGTGGAGAAATCCATCACTTTAAACAGCCGGGAGCTGTCCGAGATGCGCGCCCTGGCGGAGGAGAAGGGGCTGGTGCTGGCGGAGGCCATGACCATCTGGCATATGCCGTTATACAAGAAGCTGTGGCAGATTGTGGACATCGGCAGGCTGGGAAAGGTGCAGATGATCACCATGAACTTCGGCAGTTTCAAAGAATACGATATGAATAATCGTTTCTTCAATATGAATCTGGCAGGCGGAGCGCTTCTTGATATTGGCGTCTATGCTTTGAGTATCGTCCGCAGTTTTATGGAGAGCTGTCCGGACAGGATTGTCAGCCAGATGAAGCCGTCGCCGACGGGCTCCGATGAGCAGGCGACCATGCTTCTCATGAATAAGGAAGGTCAGATGGCGACGGTGGCGCTTTCCATGCATTCCAAACAGCCGAAGCGCGCCATGATCAGCTGTGAGAAAGGGTATATCGAGATCATGGAATATCCCCGCGCCGATCGTGCGGTCATCGTGGATGCGGAGACCGGCGAGAGAGAGGAGATCGCGGAAGGCAGCACGGCAAATGCGCTCCAGTACGAGATGATGGATATGGAAGCGGCCATTCTGGAAGGAAAAACCGATGTGATGCGTCTGTCCGACTCCTGCGACGTGATGGATATGATGACCGGACTCCGGAAGGAGTGGGGCATGAAATATCCGGGCGAGGAGTGGTAGAGCAGTACGAGAGTCTGCTTCCGCTCCACAGGAAGGTAAGCGACCTGCTCAGCGAGCTGGGAGATTACATGGAGAACATGTAAAAGGGATTATGCGGAGAACATGTAAAGGAAAAAAATAAAATGAAAACGCCTCACAGACCGGGGATGCATTGGTGGATGCGAAGGTCTGCGAGGCGTTTTTCTCTGATGGACAGAGGAATCTCTTAGCCGCATGGATTCCATAGGATTCTGTCTGTCAAGAGAACTTTTGTACTACATTACTCATACTGTTGCGGCAGGTTATTTTTTTGCGTTAATATCATCCATATACCGGTTTACAGCGCTGATCAAAGCCATTACGGAAGCATTGATGATATCGTTGTCGATGCCGACGCCCCAGTAGGTCTTGTCGTTGGAGCCGTCGATGGCCACGTAAGCGCAGGCCTTGGAACTGGAACCGGTCTCCAGAGCATGTTCCTCGTAGGTAGAGATGGTGTAATCAATCTCAGAGTGACGTTTCAAAGCGTTGCTGACAGCGTCCAGACGACCGTTTCCGGTGCCGTGGTATACTTTGTGAACGCCGTATTTGTTGATGGTGAGCTCTGTCCAGATGCCGGTTTCTTCCCGCTTGAAATGTACGTCAAGCAGCTCGATCGGTGCGTTGATATTGACGTATTTTTCTTTGAAGACGTCCAGTACCTCCTCCGGCTGAAGCTCTTTGTGAGCGTGGTCGGAAACATCTTTGACAGTATAGCCCACTTCCTCGCGCATCTGCGGTGGAATCCGGATGCCGTAGGTCTTATCCAGAAGGAATCCGATGCCGCCCTTGCCAGACTGGCTGTTGATACGGATGACGTCTGCCTCGTACTCGCGGCCCAGATCTTTCGGGTCAATGGCCAGATACGGAACGGTCCATTTGTCGCAGTCGTGGGTTTCACGCCATGCCATACCTTTGGCGATGGCATCCTGGTGGGAGCCGGAGAATGCGGCAAATACAAGCTGTCCGGCGTATGGCTGTCTCTCATAGACATGCATTCTTGTGACTTTCTCGTATTCTTCCACGATGGCCGGCAGATTGCTGAAGTCAAGGTTCGGATCCACGCCGTGGGAGAACATATTCAATGCCAGTGTGACGATATCCACATTTCCTGTCCGCTCTCCGTTGCCGAACAGGGTGCCTTCCACACGGTCTGCGCCGGCAAGAACCGCCAGCTCCGCATCGGCAACGCCGGTACCACGGTCGTTATGCGGATGCACGGATAACACCACGCTGTCTCTGTATTTCAAATTGTCGCTCATATACTCGATCTGGCTTGCGTACACGTGCGGCATGGAGTGGGAGACGGTTGCCGGCAGGTTGATGATAGTCGGCCAGTCTTTGGTCGGTTTCCACACGTCCAGCACAGCGTTGCAGATATCCAGGGCGAAGTCCATCTCGGTGCCGGTGAAACTCTCCGGTGAATATTCAAAACGGTAGTTGCCGCCGTCCTCCTCGGTCAGTCGTTTCAGCAGCTCTGCGCCGTCCACGGCAATCTGGATGATGTCTTCTTTGGATTTCTTGAACACCTGCTCCCGCTGAGCCACGGAGGTGGAGTTATATAAATGTACCACCGCCTGTTTAACGCCTTTGATGGCTTCAAAGGTCTTCTTGATGATGTGTTCGCGGGCCTGTGTCAGCACCTGGATGGTCACGTCATCCGGAATCAGGTTCTGCTCGATCAATGTCCGGCAGAATTCGTATTCGGTCTCGGAAGCAGCCGGGAAGCCCACCTCGATCTCCTTAAAACCAATCTTAACCAGTAACTTGAAGAATTCAATCTTTTCTTCCAGGCTCATCGGGATGATCAAAGCCTGATTGCCGTCCCGCAGGTCAACGGAACACCAGACCGGCGGTTTTTCGATATGATCTTTTGCTGCCCACTTACAGGTGTGAGCCGGTGATGGGAAATACATTGGTTTGTACTTATCTGCATGCTGCATAATTCATAATCCTCCTTCATAAAATGTGCGCCAGGCGCGATATTGAAAATGTGTTGTAATTTATCCGTGATAAGGACCGGCGTGAGAGGGTGTTTGATGAAATAAAAAACCGCCTCTTTCTGATAAAGAAAGAGACGGAGAAAACTCACGCGGTACCACTCTTATTCATACAAAATGTATGCGCTCATCACAGATACGGACTTAAATAAGCCTTATATCCTCCTGCTGTAACGGTCAGGCTCCGGCTATGCCTACTGCATCCTGTACATTTGCTGCTGCAATGTTATGATTCTGCGTCCTTTTATTATCTGCATGTTATCTTTATGCATCTTCGGTATGGTTTATACCGGGGATAATAAAAGGATGACGCAGCAGATGCGGTTCAGCACGCTGCTCAGAGGCGAGTTCAAATCTGTCATGCAGCCGCTTCGCACCACCCAGCGGTTCTCTGAATACACTCGAAATTCTACTATTCCTCTTCGTTGCATTTGACTTTTATACTTTAGCATGAAAAAGGTATGGTGTCAATACATAAATTATTCTAATCTGTTGCCCGCAGACGCTCCACGATGCTGTCCTTTTCCAGATTCCGGAAACAGAGGTACGGAAGCAGGACGGCGAAGATCAGCAGCACCGGCGTGCAGATGATAAGCGGCAGCAGGGTGAACTGGAAGGTGGTGTAGCCGCCGGCGGTGAGGGCGCGGACGATGACTCCCACGGTGAAGATACTCAGGATGTAGGATATCACCAGTGTGATTCCCGCGTAATATAAGCCCTCAAAGATGAGCATCTTTCGAAGCTGCCGTTTGGTCATGCCGATGCTCTGGATCATGGCAAATTCACGGCGGCGGGAGATGATGGCGGTCACCATGCTGTTGACAAAGTTCAGTATGCCGACCAGGGCGATGACAACGCTGATGGAGTAGCCGATGACGGAAGAGGAACGGCGCTCGTCTTCGTACTGCTGCGCCATGGTCTGGCGGGAGGTAATGGACATGCCGGAGGCGTAGCTCTGCTGGTATTCGGTCAGCATGTCAGAAGCCTCGTCGATACCGGCGTCCTCCACGTTGAAATAGTATTTGCGCAGGTTGTTGTCCGGCCACATCTGGGTGAAAACATCCGCCTGCATGACAAGTTGCACGGAGAATACCGGTGTGTAGCCGGAAACCATCGGCTGCAGAGGGGAAAGCACCGCCATGACGGTAAAGTTCCGTCCGTTGATGTTCACTTCCTCGCCGACAGAATAGGTCGGCAGTCCGGTCTGAGGGCCAGCGGCAGGGCCGATGGCGAGGATGTAATCGCCGGTGGCGAATTTCTCAGGGTCATAGCTGCCGTCCAGGATGTAGTTTTCACTGGCGGCGGCGTCAAGAATCAGGCCGTCAGCGCCGTAAATGGTGTGCGGCACTGCATTTCCTGCGAGGGCGGAGTCAAAGACTTCCTTCCACATCGGAAAACTCGGGTCAAAGGAAGCGTAATCGTCCAGAACGTCCTGGGTATAAAATGTGGAGAAATTGTTCCGGGCTTCCTCGCTCAGCGGCATGGAAATATCCTGGGAGTACAGGCGGCCTTCCGTCTCCAGGGTGTCAAGGCTTCGGATGTCGGAAAGCAGGCTCTCGCTGATGGTATTGCTGGCCGGGTCGTAACCGGAAACGTTGCTGTTGGTGGCGTCGTCGATCTGGAAGTCGGCGACAGTTAAATCCATCAGATATTTATCCATGTCAAAGCTTGCGTTGCTGGCGTAAAAATAGCTCATCAGCACCAGTCCGAGGGTGAGGGAGCAGATGACCATGACGGTCCGTTTTTTATTGCGCCACAGGTTGCTCCAGGCCATGCCGGCGATGGAGGCGCCTTTTTTGGATTTCTTCTGTTTTTTCTTCACGGAAGTATCCGCGTCGGTATAGCGCAGCGCTTCCATCGGGGAGACTTTTCCTGCGCGGCGGGCCGGAAGCAGGGAAGAGCAAAGCACGGTCACGTAGGCAAATACGGCGGAACCGATGAAGATGATCGGATTGGTGGACACGATGGTATTCGGATTGTCTCCGCCGATCATCACCGGCACGAGCACGATGCCCAGCAGGTAGCCGATGACCAGTCCAACCGGAATACCGATCAGTGACAGCCGGTTCGCCTGTCCCCGGATGATTTTCTTGATCTGTTTTCTGGTGGTTCCGAGGGTTTTCAGTCTGCCGTAGAACTGGATGTCCGAGGCAACCGAAATCTGGAACACGTTATAGATGATCAGGTATCCTGCCAGGAAAACCAGCAGCATGCCGGCGTAGGTGGACAGGTTTTCCATGAAAATGCTTTGCTGTACGCCTGCGTCGTAGGCCAGGTTGGTGGAAAACTCCACGTCGGTGATGCCGGTGTCGGAAAGCACCTGTGTCATCTGCCCCTCGATATCATCAGTGTCTGCAAATGTAACGCCCATCATGCGGGTGCCGAGCACCTGTCCGTCCGACGGGCCGGCGGCGTAATCGCAGGCGTTTAAGGCAAATTCTTTGCTGACCCAGGCCATGCTGGCGTAAGAAGATTCATTTCCTTCCCAGATACCGCACAGAGTAAATGTACTGGAGGTCATCTCCGGGGAAGTGATGTCTTTCTGCCATTCCAGGGTGATGGTGGCGCCGAGCTCCGGCGTGACGCCCAGGCGCTGCAGAGTCAGAGTGTCCAGGGCGATTTCATCTTCGGCCTCCGGCATCCGTCCGGTCTCCGGCCAGGCAAAGCTGTCTCTTGCATACTGGTCGCTGGCGTAGCGGATCTCCACCTGCCGTCCGGCCAGGGAGGTATTCTGTGCGTTTCCCAGGATGATGGAATATCCGGAATGTACTACCAGCGGATGAGCGGCGATCTTCTCAATCTCCTCATCGGTGATGCTCTTTGTGGATGTGTGGGCGGTGGTTCCAGACTGACGGAGATACATTTCCGTCATATTGCGTCCGAGACTCTGCGCCAGTGTAAACAAAGTGGTGAACATCATGGTCGTGAGGATGATGGCGAGGACAGCCACCAGATTACGGCGTTTATTGTTCCGGAAGCTGCGGCGGGAGAGAGTCTTAATCATGGAACCCTGCTGGCTGCCTTTGCCGCGGGAAGCTGCCTGCTCCGCATCGCTGCGCTTCCGGATGATGGATTCTGTCTGTTTATTCATCGTGCATCACCGCCTTTACTCATGGATACGTCCATCTTCGATGCGGATGGTACGGTCGGCCTGGGCGGCGATTTCCGGGTTGTGGGTGATCATCACGATGGTCTGATGGAACTTCTCGCTGGTGAGCCGCAGAAGTTCGATGACCTCATCGCTTGTCTTGCTGTCAAGATTACCGGTCGGCTCATCGGCAAGAATGATGGCCGGCTTGCTGGCAAGAGCTCTTGCGATAGCCACCCGCTGCTGCTGGCCGCCGGAAAGATTGTTCGGCATATTGTAAAGCTTCTTATCAAGGCCAAGCAGGGAAATAATCTCATCAACGAAAGCATCGTCTGGCTGCCTGCCGTCCAGCTGAATCGGCATCACGATATTTTCATAGACATTGAGGATAGGGACCAGATTGTAATTCTGGAAGATAAAACCGATCTTCTGGCGGCGGAACACCGTCAGCTCGTCATCGCTCATGGAATCCAGAGAGACGGAATCCACCTGCACGCTGCCGGAAGTAGGCCGGTCCAGACCGCCCAGCATATTTAAAAGCGTGGATTTGCCGCTGCCGGAAGTACCGATGATGGCAACAAACTCGCCCTCCTCGATGGAGATGCTCACGTCATTCAACGCTTTTACAAGACTTTCTTTTTCACCATATTGTTTCACTAAATGGGATGTACTTAAAATACTCATGTTGTCTCTCCTTTGTCTGTTTATGATGTTTTGATTATATCGCTATACAAAAAACAGACAATAGAAGCTGCGTAAACTAATATGCAGGAGGAAAAAATTAAACGAATAGCATTAAATATTTGTAAAAGTCATAAAACTCCAAACCTTGAAGGTTGATTTGTTCATTTATAATTGATATAATTAAAAAGAAGATAAATTTTATAAGATATAACTGATAAAAATTGCAAAAATAAAAGTTTTTTAGTTATAACGGAGAGAAGGTGGATGCATTGATTAAAAGAGAATCTTATATGGAACGAATCCGCCCGTTTATGGGAAATGAATTGATCAAGGTGTTGACGGGAATACGGAGAAGCGGAAAATCCGTCATGTTGGAATTGATTCAGGAAGAACTGATGGAAAATGGCGTTGAAAAAGAAAACATGATATCCATCAATTTTGAGAATATGGCAAATGCCGGATTTTGTACGGCAAAGTCATTGCATGATGAAATTTTGCGTCGAATCAATAAGAAAGAAGGCAAAATATATTTGTTTTTTGATGAGATACAGGAAGTAGAGGAATGGGAAAAATGTATTAATTCTTTTCGGGTGGAGATTGACTGCGATATTTATATTACAGGTTCCAACGCGAAATTACTTTCCGGAGAACTTGCCACTTATCTGGCGGGGAGATATGTGGAATTTATCATCTATCCATTCTCTTTTAAAGAATTCATTGATTTGTATCATACCATAGAGCCGGGTTCAGATGAGAGGGAATGTTTTCGTAAATATCTTATTGCAGGAGGGATGCCGTATCTGAGTAATCTTCATTATGACGAGGAAGCGGGAAGACAATATTTGCGGGATTTATTTTATTCCGTGGAACTAAAGGATGTCGTACAGCGAAATAATATTCGGGATGTGGATATGCTGGAACGGATTATCGCCTATGTGACGTTAAATGTTGGAACGACGTTTTCGGCCACATCGATTTCCAAATATTTGAAGAATGAAGGAAGAAAAGTATCACCGGAAACGGTATTAAATTATCTGAAAGCCTGTGTGGATGCCTTTCTCTTTTATCAGGTAAGACGTCGGGATTTGCAGGGAAAGAAGATACTTACCGTAAATGAAAAATATTATGTGGCAGATCATGGAATACGGGAGGCTGTTTTTGGAGGAAACATGAAGGATATTAATTTGATTCTGGAAAATATTGTTTTCTTAGAATTATTGCGCCGGGGATATTCTGTCACTGTTGGCAAAATGGGAGATAAAGAAATCGATTTTGTCTGTGAAAAACAGGGAAACCGACTTTATATACAGGTGGCGTATCTTCTGGCTTCAGATGAAACGATACAAAGAGAATTTGAAGTCTACGCCGGCATTCCTGACAATTTTCCCAAATATGTGGTGACGATGGATGAGTTTGATATGAGCAGAAATGGAATCAAACATCGCAATATCCGTGAATTTCTGCTGGAAGAAAAATGGGAATAAAAATAAATATTGACATTTTTCTTCCAGAGATTCATTTACCGATAAAAGAGGGACTTACGGCACCGGTATGATAATTTTCAGCACAAAGATGCCGCCTTCGCATTTGACGGTGCACTGTCCGTCGTATTTTTCTGCCGTGCTTTTGATGTTGGACAGCCCGAAGCCGTGGAGGAAGGAGTCCTCCTTGGTGGTTCTGCCTGAGGTGTCCGCGCCCGGCAGGGCGTTGTTTTCCACGGCGATGACCATCATATCGTGGATGCGGCGGGATTTTACGGTGATGACACGCCGGGGGATGGCGAGTTTTTCGCTGGCTTCGATGGCGTTGTCCAGGGCGTTGCCGAAGATCGTGCTGATGTCCAGCGGATCCAGGAAGGCGCCGTCCTCAAAGTGGATGACCGCCGTGAAGTCGATCTGTTTTTCCCGGGCGGTCTTGGCCTTGTCCCGGATGATGACATCCAGATAGGCGTTGCCGGTGCGGTAGTAGTTCTCATAAGAAGCAATCTGCTGCTGCAGGTGCTCGATGGAGGCGCGGACGCCCGGGCGGCCGCCAGCCGGTACATTTTCTGCGCCGGGTACGGCGGTACCCGCGCCCGGCACCGCATTTTCCAGCACGAGAAGGTGATTCTTCATATCGTGGTAGATGCGGCGGATGCGGGTCTCGTCTTCCATTTTTTCCTCGTAGTAGGCCTGGCGCATCTCCAGCTCCTGGGCGTGCCAGGCGGTCTGCATGGCGCTGCACATGTAGGAGGCCAGGTAGATGCAGCCGAAGCTTGAGAAAATGGACGCGGCACAGATGGGATACACGATGATCATGCGCTCAGGCATGAAATAGATGATAGTAAATATCGAGACCACGGAAGCGAGCATCAGGGTATCCACGATGAGCCACATGCGGTTGGTCAGGGTGTACGTGGTGTTTTTCAGGTATTTCCGCAGAAACAGCCAGGCGCCGGTCCAGAACAGCAGTCTCGCCAGAAGTGTGGCGGTGTGGATGCCGGTGCTGAGCAGTAAAGCGCCGTGGGGCCATTCCGATATGTTGTCTCCGATGTTGTCACCGGAGAGCCCGAAAAAAATGTTTGAGCCGATATCCTGCATCATATAGTTGACAGCGATGACCGCCGGATAAAAAATCAGAACGGCGGTAAGTTTTTCAACCCAGCGTCCGCGGTGAAAAATGATCAGATAAATGCAGAATCCGATGAGGGTGCCCAGCAGGTTGGCAAGGTCGTTGGAATAGACGATGACCACCGCCAGAAAACTGCAGAAGAAGACCGCCAGGACACGCACGATCCAGTTTTTCCGCACAGGAAGAAATGTATGCAGAATCCAGAAAAACACGAAAACATAAAGCCATTCCAAAATGAAGGAAAGAATATCAAGAAACTGTATCATAGCATATCCCCCCAGTAATCGGTCAGCTGCTCCATGAAGCTTTTGCGCCTCGGCTGGCTGATGGGGATTTTTTCACCGGTGATCAAGGTGATCTCCAGCTTTTTCACCCCTTTTACATAGGCGAGATTCACGATATAGCTGGTATGACAGCGGGCAAAGTTCTTTGCCTGCAGCTCCCGTTCCATTTCTTTCATACTGCGGTAGCAGAGGATGCTTTCCTGCTCGGTGTGAAAGAGAAGGTTGCGGTTGAAGGTCTCTATGTAGCGGAGATTTTTCAGAATCACCTTATATTTGCCTGTGTCATTGGAGATGACGAGGGCCGGTTCCTGCTCTATGTGCCGGCGGCGGATAAACTTGTCAAGCTCTGCCTTGAGACGGCCGTACTGCAGCGGCTTTATAATGTAATTGGTGGCCTGGTATTTGTAGCCTTCCAGTCCGTATTGGGCGAGAGTGGTAAGGAAAATGATGCCGACGCTCTCATCCTTCTCGCGGATCCGCTCCGCGGCCCGAAGGCCGTCCACCAGTTTCATCTGTATGTCAAGAAAAATCAAATCAAAGGACGGGTCATATTTTTCTATCAGGTCAAGTCCATCGTAGAAGACAGAGGTTTTGATCTCCTCACCCGTCTCCAGAATATACTGCGAAAGAAGCTCTTTCAGATGATTCACAAAGACTCTTTCGTCGTCGCAGATGGCGATGTGCAGCATATGGGTGTCCTCTCTTTCTGTCTAGTCTCGACGTTTATTGTAACGGCCTGCGGGCGATTTTTCAAGGGGGAGACTGTCCGAAAACTCGGATAATCCGATTTGAAAAAATATAGGTTGATACGCTTTTATAAGTGTTCAATATAAAAAGAATTGTACATTGAAAACTGAATAAAGTACACAGAAAC